>JAJNDJ010000197.1 GCA_021156345.1 Rubrobacteraceae bacterium
TTCTCTCCTGCCTTGCTCCGTCTCTGGGGCGTAGCGCCGGGCGAAGGCCTGCAGATTCTGGTGTGCGGCCACCGCAACCTGGGCCAAACCGTCGTGAACTTCGTAGGCCACCCGGCGTCTCTCCTCTTCCTGTGCTGCCAACAACCTCTTTACCAGGTTCTGCAGCGCACGCTCGCGGTCGTTCAGCTCCTTGTAGAGCCAGGCGTTCTCGAGAGCACTCGCAGTCAGGCTACTCACTATGTCGTAGTCAGCCAGGATGAGATCGACCCCACCTTCCTCCAGCGCTGCGGCGAAGGCGTCGCGGCCCTGTACTCGGACCAGCTCGCACCCGATCCCGCCTTCCGACAGTCGGGCTCCGACGAGTCCTGCGTCCAGCGGACAATCTTCGAGGATGAGGATGCGCAGCACCCCAGATCTATCGCGGCCTTGCCCTTCTGGCCCGTGCAAGACCTTCAAGGTTCCCACTCCACGGCGCTGGAGGGCTGGTCGTTCAGGCCGAGTAGTCTCGCTTTGGGGTTCTCCGCCGTCTGCGTCCGGTACGCGGCCCTGCGGAGGAGAGAGTCTAGCCTCCCCTCGCTCGACGCTGAGAGAGTCGACTCGACATCGTTCTGGTTTTCCTCTACGAGTAAGAGCGTACTGGTGTAATCCCTGTCATCCACCACTATTCTCCGTGAATCGCGGAAGCGAGAAGTAGAAGGTAGCCCCCCCTCCTAAACAAATATCCTATTTACCCTCGTCCCGCGAGGCGGCCGACGGTGCGTCTCACGCTCGCGAGTCCGATGCCCGTACTTTGTACCCTTCCGCGCCGTGCAAGAGCCGCATTACGCCGAAGAGCTTGTCGAAATATTGTACATCAAACCCCACACCATTAACGCGAACAAAGAATACGACCTCACGCTAGGCACCAGTGCTCCCCACCCGAAATACCGCTGGGTTGTGTCCCCACGATCCGGCGGTGTCAAAATCGGGAAGATAGAAGCTTACTGCCTCTCACGCGACAGGAGCACGGCGGCGGGCCAGGGTCCGCAGAAGGTGATGATCTCGATCAAGACAAACGAAAATAGGCCTTCTGGCACGTTCGCTCGTGGCGCTGCGGGTATAGGATGCGGTAGGCAAAGATGAGAAACCGTCGATCCGAAAGGCACAGCTTTGAAGGTCACGACTCGGGATAAGCCGCCGCGCTCAGACAAGTGTGGGGGAACGATACGATGGGGGGTGACGAACGCCTCCATAGGAGTTCACGAGCCGCGGTTCCGTCCCCCTCCGTGGTGGTGCAGCCACCGTTGACACACCCTCGGAGAAAACAGACCTCTTGCCGGCAAAGGAACAGGATGACAGGCGACCCTCCGCCGACCGTCCCGATGAGATCGTGGCCGATCCACGCCGAAGGACTTGGTGTCCAGCGAAGTGGAGCCCCTAACAGGGCGTACCAGCTCTTGTGCGGGTGTAGTTACAAGGTACGCTGCGAGGTCATGCGCCACGGCGAGCGATTGGGCGAGTTGATGTTCTTCGACGATGAGGAGGCGAGCGTAACCCAAGGCGAGCGAGTCCGGTACTGCCCTGGGTGCCGCTGCCGACTCGGTCTCCTATCTGTACGATCTCGAGGCTGGACCAAGACGTAATCCCGACGCGATAAGTAGGGAAGGTGATTCGAGTGCTTCGGGTTTCACCACGCCCCGCCGTTCTCCACGGGGCGCATCCCCAACGGCTTGGGTAGGATTCTGGAATCCGGGTTCTAGAAGGTCGCCACATCCTTCTCGGCGGTCCATACTGCGGGGTCTTCGGCGCCTTCCGCCTCGCCCTGCTGCTCGAGCCAACGCTCGCTGTCGATGGCGGCCCTGCAGCCGTCGCCGGCGGCCGTTACAGCCTGGCGGTAGCGGGTGTCTGAGACATCACCAGCTGCGAACACACCGGGGACGCTCGTCATAGTGTTTTCCTTTTGTATGATGTAGCCACCCTCTTTCATCTCGACCTGCCCCTCGAAGAGAGAGGTCGCAGGGGTGTGCCCGATGGCCGTGAAGAACCCGCTCACGTCGATGGTCCGCTCCTCGCCTGTCTTGGTGTGCCTTGTGCGCACCCCTTCGACGGCGTCTTTGCCCAGGATCTCCTCCACGACCGTGTCTGTTATGAACATGATCTTGGGGTTCTTACGCGCCCTTTCGAGCATGATCCCGGACGCCCTGAACTCGTCGCGACGGTGGATCAAGAAGACCTGGTCTGCGAACTTGGCGAGGACGCCGGCCTCCTCCATCGCTGTGTCGCCCCCGCCGACTACGGCGACCTTCTTGCCCCTGTAGAAGAACGCGTCGCACGTTGCGCAGCCGCTGACACCCTTGCCCATCAACTGCTGCTCGCTCTCGAGCCCGAGCCACTTGGCCTTTGCACCCGTGGCGATCACCACAGCCTTTGCGAGGGTAGGCTCATCCTCACCTTCGGCCCACAACTTGAACGGGCGCTCCGAGAGATCCACCCTCTCGATGTTCTCGGGACGCATCTCGGCCCCGAAACGCGCGGCCTGGGCCTCGAAGTCGTCCATCATCTCAGGCCCCATGACGCCGTTCCTGTACCCTGGGTAGTTCTCCACGTCGGAGGTCAGCATAAGCTGCCCGCCGCTCTCGAAACCCTGGAACACGAGCACCTTGAGGTTCGCACGCGCGGCGTACAGGGCCGCCGTGTACCCCGCAGGACCCGAGCCGATTATCACGACGTCGTATGCTCTGTGAGCCATCTAAAACACCCCTCTTGAATGCAAAATCTCTGGCCTTATTAGTTTAATACATCTCGCAAGCCGTATAGTGTTAGCATTACCACGCCTCTCCTGCAGCAACAAGGGCTACGTGGTCGGTGCGGTTAGATGTAGCGCCCCTCACTCGCGCCAACCGGCCAAAAACCCCTCCTGCTCCGGCGTTAGCGTGTCGAGGCCCATGCCGACGGCGTCGAGCTTCATTGCGGCTACCTCATCGTCTATCTCCCTGGGGAGGAGGTGTACTGTGTTCTCCATCGAGGCGTGCTCGTTCGCCAAGTGGTAGGCGCAGAGGGCCTGGATCGCGAAGGTGAGGTCCATGATCTCGATGGGGTGCCCGTCGCTCGCCGTCAGGTTGACGACCATGCCGCGCCCGAGGAGGTGCAATCTACGGCCGTCGGAAGTGGTGAACTCCTCGACGTTACGGCGAACCTCGCGCGCGCCCGTCGCCGCGTCCGTAAGGCCGTCCACGTCTATCTCCACGTCCACGCCGCCGGCGTTGGCCAGGATCGCACCGTCCCGCATCCGCTCGAAGTGCGCCGCCGTAAGCACGTCGCGGCTCCC
>JAJNDJ010000198.1 GCA_021156345.1 Rubrobacteraceae bacterium
AGGACGGCGACTTTGTCCTCTGGTACGTGCGAGAGGGGTCCGAAGTCCCCAGAGCGTTCGTCGTCGTACTCCAGCATCAACCTCTGCGCGTTTATGCCGCCGAAGATGTGGCGCGCCAGTGGTTCGTAGGAGCCAGAGACCAGCCAGCGGCTCCCTTGATTGCCCCGACAAAGGTGGAAGGAGAAGGTGACGTCGTCGTGGTCCCCGATCACATAGTTGTCGAGCTCGATCCCTCGACTCAGCCAGCGGTCCAGATCCCAGCCCTGCCCCTCGTAGAACTGGCGCGTCTTGGGATCCAGCAGTAGCGGGTAATGCGGTGCGTCGAGCTGGATGTACTCGGCCCCCAGACGCGCCAGTTCCTCTACCTCCTCGCGCAGGATCTGCGCC
The DNA here is from genome assembly GCA_021156345.1 of Rubrobacteraceae bacterium. Next base: position 388 of record JAJNDJ010000198.1, read on the forward strand.
ACATCCTCCAGAAAGTGGTCCAGCGTCGGGTAGACCTCGACGGATAGTTCCGGAGACCAGAGGTTCGCATACATGCTCGGACTGGGCAGCGTGACCTTCACCATACTCTTCGTGCGACCCCGCGCGTACACAAACTCCTCGACCGAGAGGTGGCGCCTGCGACGTAGCTTGCCGACCACCCCGAGGCTCTGTGGACGCTCGGTCGTCTTCTCCCCCACCGCATCGCTACCTTGCCACTCGCCCCACAACCAGGCATCCATGTCATGCTGGCCGAAGCCTTCGACGGCCTCTACCATCTGGCTCTGGAACGACTCCCGGCGCATCTCACCGTCCGTGACAACAGGGAGGCCTGCCCGCTCCTGCAGCCCGATAGCCCAGTCCACAGCCCCGTCTTCGATACGCTTGAACTCGGCCGCGGAGAACCCGCCTGCAGCGTAGCTCTCGCGTGCCTCCAGCAGTTCCTGAGGTCTCAGGAGGCTGCCAACGATATCTGCGCGGAATCCAACGGCATGCTTCACAAGGGCCAGTCTAGCATCCGTCCCTCGAGAAGCCTGATCTGCACGAGCTTTACCGCTCCTCAATGGATGAGCAATACGATCTTGCCACGTACGTGCCCGGTCCTCCTTTCTTCAAGTGCCTCAGGCGCTTTCTCGAGCGGGAAGGTGCGATCTAGCCTCACGGAGAGCTCCCCGGCGTCGACCATCCGCGAGAGCTCCCCCAACCGCCGGGCGTCGGGCTGCATGCTAACGTTCGTCGCCCCGATGCCACGCCTCGCAAGCCCCTCCACGTCGGCGGCGTAAACCGACGACGCGAGCCGCCCACCCTCGTTTACGAGCGTGGATATACGGCCGAGCGCTTCGCGGTCGCTTACCACATCGATGACAGCATCTATCCCGTCCGGGTGAGCCATTCGGACGGCATCGATGAGATCCTCCGTAGTGTGGTCGATCGTCTCCGCTGCTCCCAGTTCCCGAACGAACGCCTCGTTCGTTCGGCGTGCGGTGGCGATGATGTGGGCGCCGCGTCTGGCCGCCAGCTGGGTCACGTACGCTCCGACGCCGCCGGTTGCCCCCACGATAAGCATGGTTTCGCCTTCCCTGATGTCCACCGTGTCCACAAAGTCCATGGCGGTGAGCCCCGGTGTGGGTAGGGCCGCCGCTTCGGCGAAGCCGACCTTCACCGGTTTCCTGGCGACGATGGTTGCTGGAGCGCCTACGTACTCCGCATAGGTGCCCTCCCCGATCACCGGCTTGAACAAGTATCCGTATACCTCGTCGCCTTCAGCGAGCCCGGTGACATCCGCACCTACTCTCTCGATCACTCCGGCAGCGTCGAAGCCCAGGATTAGGGGGAAGCGGTGCTTCATCTGATCCTCGAGCGCTCCGTCTGCGACTTTCCAGTCGAAGGCGTTGACTCCGGCGGCCCGAACACGGATCAAGACCTCACCGGTCCCGATCTCTGGAGTCGGCAAATCTATCAGGGCTATCGGCCCACCAAACGTCTCTTCGGCTATCGCTCGCATCTCTCTCCTTTCAATGCCGGTATGGCACCAAGATCCACTTGTACCCGTTCACCGGTTCGGTCATCTCCTATTCGGCGTCACTCTTGCACCTACAGTGCGCATCTAGCCTGCATCGAACTCTCACCTCGGCTCCGGGGGTCCCGCTTCCACCCGCGCAATCATCTCGTCGAGCGGGCCACGCATGCCGTGTATGCTCTCCAACCACCAGGTCGCTCCTGCGACCTGATAGGCGTGCGGTAACGTGGGATCACCGGGCTCGGAGTACCCGTCGACGGCTACCGCGAAGGGCGTGTCCGTCGTCCTGTGCCGCCGGATCTCGGCTACCATCTCGGCGATGCGCCCGGGGTCCTTGTCCATGATCGGGGTTCCGTCAGGGCTTGTGGCGGGTGCGAGCCATCCATCCCAGCGGGCGGCCCGGCGCAGAGCGGGAGGGCTCTCACCGCCTATCCAGATCGGGATGCGCGGACGCTGGAACGGGAGCGGCGCCAGGGACACATTCTCAACGTCGTAGTGTTGCCCGTGGTGCGTCACCATCTCGCCCGACCAGAGCCTGTCCAGGACCGCGAGCCCCTCATCGAGCATTCGAGCACGCTCCTTCGCAGCGCCCGGTTCACCGAAGACGGTAAATTCCTCCGTAACCCCCCCGAGCCCAGCTCCGAAAATCATCCGCCCACCGCTAAGGAGATCCAGGCTTCCCAAGGCGTTGGCCACTACCTGCGGGCGACGGCGTGCCAGCGGGGTGATGGCGGTTCCCAGCTTGAGATGGTTGGTAGAGACCGCGACGGCGGACAAGGTGATCCAAGGGTCGGACGAGGGCGAACCCCATACGAAGCCGAGATGATCCCACACGAAGAAGGCCCCCCACCCGGCCTCTTCGGCCGCTCGAGCCAGGCGGATCGCCAGGCGCGGGTCGGCGTATTCATCCAGGTTGGACATTACGATGCCGTAACGCATCCTATGCGCTCCTTGCTTTCAACTGTCGTCTGCAGGCTCGCCCGGATACTCGATACGACCTTCGAGGATCAGGTCGACGCCGGAAGCTTGCATCCATCTTCGCAGGGTCCACGCTGTCTATCTTTCTCGTAGTCCCAATCCTCCCCCCACGCCTTCGAGCGCCACGGGCTTGGGCAAAAAGTGGCCCATCTTCTCTCGCTTTGTCCGCAGATACCCGACATTCGAGGGGTTCGGCGACATGCTCGACGTAATGCGCTCTACGACCTCGACCCCGTACCATTCGAGGCCTTCAATCTTTGCCGGGTTGTTGGTGATCAGGCGTGCGCGCCACACGCCGAGGTCGAGCAGAATCTCGGCTGCGGCTCGGTAGTCGCGCATGTCCTCCGGCAATCCAAGCGCAAGGTTCGCTTCGACCGTATCGCTGCTGCAAAAACCGCAGACTGTCGGCGAGCTGTTCTCCGCAGTCGCAACGAGACGACCCGAGAACATCACCTGTAAGACATTCCGAATGTGCACGGACCAGAACCGGCCTACCATCGTCGATCGCCCCCAGGGTGAGCGCCACGTGTTCTTTGTGCTCTGGTGTGTCGTAGACAAACATCTCGAAGGTTCCGTAACGAGTCGGAAGGGTCGCCCGGGCAATCCGTCGGGCGACTGGCATGATCACACTCGCCCCTCTTCCTGTCGGACCAACCCCCGTGCCGCACGCAACCCGAACTCCGAGTGAGTGTCGTCACAGAATCGCTTCGTCGTCGACCCACCGCAGCAGCATAGCCCTACCGTGTCGGGTGCCATGGATTCCATCTGTACCTCCTCGAGAGTCGGTGTCGTTGCCTGCAACGCAGTCTATATGATCTTTCTATAATATGTCAAGTATAAACTTTATTTATTTGAATAACACTGGTATCCGCGAGCATCTCGCCGTCCTCCAGCGCGATGACATTGCGCGGCAGCGAGGTTCGGTACGCCGTCGCGGCGGCAAGCCAGCCTACGTGTACGGGCTGACATCGGAGGCCGAAGACCTGTTCCCGAAGACTTACGAACCGGTGCTCGGCCGGCTCCTGGATGTTCTGGTCCAGCGGCTTGGACCTGAGGAATCGGAGGCGCTACTGAGGTCGCTTGGCCGAAGCTTTGGTAGCGGCAAAGAACAGACCAATGAGTCCTTCAACAGATCTGGCAAGTCAAGCTGCTTTGTAGGCTTCGACCCCTTCCGAGGCATCCCCAACAAAAAAAGTATCAGGGTCGAGTGGGAACACTACGTTCAAGGAGCAACCAGGATTCTGTTCCCCTGCCACCTCGAGGGCCCGCAGGATGCTATCGGCCTTCACGAATAACGTTGTGGGGCTAACCCTCCCGTTATCTACCTCGATACAAACTCTTATCATTCGGGTCCTCCATCTACCAACGACACGCCCTATACTCCTTCTACACCACTTCTGTTACATATCGGTAACATCGGAGCAAAATGTAGGCAACAATAGGTACGTTCAGGGTGCTGGTCTGGATCAGGCGTCTCGCCGTATCCGAGGCCCTTCGTTCCATGTTGATGTACTGCGGTGTGGTGTAATGCTGGGGCTTGCCTGGACTCGATCGAGCGGAGGACGGTGTGAAACTGGCGCGGCGTATGAAGCGTCTGGGAACTGAGACGGCTTTTTCGGTCCTGGCGAGGGCCAAGGCTCTGGAGGCAGAGGGTCGTGACATCATCCACCTCGAGATCGGCGAACCCGACTTCGATACGCCGGAGCATATCGTCGAGGCCGGTTGCAAAGCCCTGCGCGAAGGGCACACCCACTACACCCCCACCGCCGGTATACCAGAGCTGCGGAAGGCTATCGCCGTTGACGTCGCGCGTAGCAGGGGCACAGAAGTCGATCCCGAACAGGTTGTAGTCACGCCTGGCGGGAAGCCGATAATGTTCTTCAGCATCCTGGCGCTCGTCGAAGAGGGTGACGAGGTGCTGCTGCCCAACCCGGCGTTCCCGATCTACGAGTCCATGGTGAACTTCGTCGGCGGGAGGCCCGTCTTCGTACCTCTGCGCCAGGAGAACGGGTTCCGCTTCGACCTCGACGAGTTCAGAGCGGGCCTCAGCGAACGCACCAGGCTAGTGATCCTCAACTCCCCGGCTAACCCGACGGGCGGTGTGCTTACGGCAGATGACATCTACGGGCTCGCCGACATCCTGCGCGAGCGCCCCGACGTCTACGTCTTGAGCGATGAGATCTACTCTCGGCTGCTCTACACGGATGAGTTCGCCAGCATCGCCTCGGAGCCCGGACTCGGCCCTGACGGGCGTAATGCCCGAACCCCTCGCAGAAGAAGTGGCCAAGCTACAGGTCAACTCCAACTCGTGCACCAACGCGGCCACACAGCAGGCCGGACTCGCGGCCCTCAAGGGGCCGCAGGACGCTGTGGGGAGTATGCTCGCCGAGTTCAGGGCGCGCCGGGACCTGATCGTAGACGGCCTCAACGAGCTCCCGGGTGTCGAATGCATAACGCCCCAGGGGGCATTCTATGCCTTCCCGCGCATCACAGAGACCGGCTACTCGGCAGACGAACTTGCCGATCTACTCCTCGACGAGGCGGGCGTGGCTTGCCTCTCCGGTACGGCGTTCGGCCACCACGGCGAGGGCCATCTGCGCCTCTCTTATGCCAACTCCCGCGAGAACATCAGCAGGGCGGTTCAAAGGATGGGCGAGGTCCTGTCGTCGCGGTGATTGCGGGATCTTCGCCGCTCGGAGAAGCCCGCTGATCCACCAGCTCGTGAGCAGAGTCGCCAAGCGAATCGGCTATCCTCCGGGGTACCCTTCTGCTACACTCCCGGCGACGGTCGAGCGATGAAGGAGAGGGAAATGCGCCAAGCGTTCATGTCTAGCAAGGAGGGAGTTACTACCTATCTAGAGGACATGACGCTTTATGAGCACTTTGAACCTGGGGATCGTGGCGCATGTAGACGCAGGTAAGACCACTTTGACCGAGCGGCTGCTCTTTGCCGCCGGTGTCATCGACGAGATCGGCAGGGTCGATGACGGAAGCACCCAAACCGATACCTTAACGCTAGAACGGCAACGACTTCATCGCCGAGGTTGAACGGGTGTTGAACGTGCTCGACGGCGCCGTGCTTGTCGTCTCCGCGGTGGAGGGCGTGCAGTCGCAGACCCGACTGTTGATGCGGACGCTGCAGCGGCTGAACATCCCCACCCTCATCTTCGTGAACAAGATCGACCGCGTTGGCGCGCAATACGAACGGTCTCTACGGAGCATCGCCGAGAGACTGACGCCAGCGATAATCCCGATGGGATCGGCTAGAGGGTTGGGAACCCGCAGTCCCGGCTTCGCGTCTTACAGTGCCGCCGACGCCGACTTTACTTCCCGACTTGTCGATCTGCTCGCCGACCACGACGAAGCGTTTCTTGCCGCCTATGTCGACGACGATGCGACGGTCTCGTACCGCCGACTCCGCGGCGAGCTTGCGGCGCAGACCGGAAAGGGGCTGGTGCATCCGGTGTTCTTCGGCTCGGCGATCACGGGGGCGGGCGTGGATGAGCTGATCTCCGGCATCACGGAGTTGCTGCCAGCGGCCGAAGGCGATGTCGATGGCCCGGTCTCTGGCGTGGTCTTCAAGGTCGAACGAGCTCCGGCAGGGGAGAAGATCGCGTACGTCCGTATGTTCTCGGGGACGGTAAGGGTGCGGGATCTTCTGCGATTCGACAGGGACGAGGAGGGGAAGGTCACCGGAGTATGCGTATTCGAGCGTGGCTCGGCCGTCCAGCGCGTGTCGGTCGCCGCGGGACGAATCGGCAGGCTCTGGGGTCTCGGGGAAGTTCGGATCGGGGACGCGATCGGCGAACCGCGGACGACCCCGGAGCGCCACCATTTCGCCCCGCCAACCCTGGAAGCGGTCGTCGTTCCCCACCGCCCCGCCGACAAGGGTGCGCTGCACGTCGCGCTCACCCAACTCGCCGAGCAGGACCCGCTGATCAACCTGCGACAGGACGACATACTCCAGGAACTGCACGTCTCGCTCTACGGTGAGGTGCAGAAAGAGGTCATCGGAGCGACGCTGGCGAACGATTACGACCTCGATGTCGAGTTCCGTGAAACGACGCCGATTTGCATCGAGCGGCCCATCGGCGTCGGTGCCACGGTCGAGCTGCTCCCCAAGGCACGTTCACCGACCACTCCGTTCCTCGCCGCCATCGGGCTGCGCATCGAGCCGGCCGTGCTCGGCTCGGGGGTGCAGTTCGGGCTGGATGTCAAGGTGGGGTCGATACCAACTCACGTCTACAAGACGGTAGAGGCCTTTCATGAGGCCATGGAGCGCACCGTGCTAGAGACCCTACGCCAGGGAATCTACGGATGGGAGGTCACTGACTGCAGCGTTACCATGATCGACCGACGGTGTCCGCAATGACGCGGCTGCGCGCCTTTCCGCAAACCCAGGAGATACGGGGTTCGTCGTACACGCTGGAGGGTGAGGTTCCGGCGGCCCGGGTGCACGAGTTGCAGCAACAGCTACCGGCGCTGACCCGTGGTGAAGGCCTGGTGGAATGCGAGTTCGACTCCTACCGACCGGTCCGCGGCAAGGCCCCGACCCGGCCGCGGACGGACTACAACCCGCTCAACCGCAAAGAGTACCTGCTGCACCTCATGCGGCGGGTCTAGGGCAATGGGAGGTTTCCGTGAAGGACTACGAGCCAATCATGAGTTTTGGCGAGGACGTCGCCAAGATGTACGACGACGAGCAACGCGGCGACGAGAATGCGGCCGTCGCGTTCCTGGAGAAGCTGGCGGGT
>JAJNDJ010000199.1 GCA_021156345.1 Rubrobacteraceae bacterium
GACCAGGAGGACGTCGTTCTCGCGGTAGCGCTTCTGGAACTCGAGGGGCGCGTTGTCCCTCATCGAGTTTATAAAGTCGTTCGTAAACTGCTCGCACGTAACGTACCGGATCCTCATGCTCGGATCCTGGTCCTCCACGTAGTGTCCCACGGCGCGCAAAAGATGCGTCTTCCCCAGGCCAACACCGCCGTAGATAAAGAGTGGGTTGTAGACGAGGCCAGGGGTCTCTGCGACGGCCAGCGTCGCCGCGTGGGCAAACCTGTTGCCAGCCCCTATGACGAACGTGTCGAACGTGTACTTGGCCCTGAAAGATCTCGGCGTACGCACGTTCAGAACAGACTCAGCGCCCTCCGCGGTCGCGCCGTTCCCGGTATGGACGCCGGGTCCTCCGACGCTGACCACGAGGGATGTCTCCTGGCCTCTCACGTCGTCGAGCACTTCCTCCAGGAGCGGCCTGAAGCGGCTCTCGATGTACTCCTTGGCGAACGTGTTGGGGACCGATATCTCCAGCTGATCCTCGTAGAGGGCCACAGGACGTATGCCCTCGAACCAGACCCTGAGCGACGAGACGTCTATATGCTCTGAGGCCCGATCCAGGACCTCCGTCCAGACCTGCTCCGCCTTACCGGCCACGCTTACTTGACCCAGGCATTGATTATGGCCCCGACCAGATCCCTACCCAGCGGGGAGATTAGGCGCTTGCCAGACTCATCGGCTATGACAAGGCCGTGCTCTTCGAGAACCGAGAGATCCCTGTAGGCGGTGCTCACGCTTATCTCCAGCCTTTCAGCCACGGTCGAAGGTCCTACTTCACCGCACTCGAGGACCGTAATGAGCGCCTTCTGCTGCCTCTCGGAGATGTTCATCCGCGGCACTGCGTCTGGGTAGCGTCTCTGCGGGGGTGGCACAGAAGCCGCCTCTCCTTCCCCGCCCACCGTCTCGCCAGAGGCCGCCGAGATGGTGGCCACGGTACCGCCGCCGATATTGTCCTCGATGGTGAGGGTCCCGCCGACCTTCTCAGCCGCAGCGCGGGCGATGCCAAGCCCGGCTCCGACGCCCCGGATCTCACCAATGGCCTCAGGCGCGGCGCCGCTGAAACCGAACTCCATCGCCCTGCTCTTGTTCTCCACCCCAGGCCCCTTGTCCGAGACGCGTACGACATTGCCGTCGTCGAGAACGGAGATAACTACCCCCTGGTAGCGGGCGTGTATGAGGTTCTCCACCACCTCGCGAATAGACTCCTCGGGAACTCTGCCCCCAGCATCTCTCACCTTTTCCGAAACGATCCTGGTGAACTTCTGAGTGGCGGAACCCGGGCTGGACGCCGAAACCTCGGTAATCTCCGGCGTGCTGCCCCTGGGATAGACTGCTATGCGAACGCCGACGCCCGACTTGTCCGTCTCCCCTGGTGTCCAATGTGCGTGCATCATCCCCAGAAAGGAATTTAGCGCACCCCTCATCGTAGCGCTATAGCTCGAGATCATAAAACCAATCTTTGCAGGCAATTAACATAGTTATCCACAGCGTTATCCACAGCTTGTGGATAACGCTTAGAAATCTACGCCTTGGGGTGACCTTGGGGCCCACAACGGTGCGATTCAGACCCAGTAGGAGGATGGACGACGGAGAGCAAGCGCACATTCTAAACGCCATTTTGCAGCGTTTTTCTGCGAGATGTACCGGGTTGTTTCGTATTCGCGAGGGCGAACTTGGTCTCGAGATTGCTGGATGGCGTTGCCGGCTTCGGATATACTCTCGTCGGTCGACTGAATACTTCGGAGTGCCTGTAGAGGAGTCCAATGAAGCGTACTTATCAGCCAAATCGCCGCAAGAGGGCCAAGACACACGGCTTTCGCAAGCGCATGAGCTCGGTAGGCGGGCGCAGGGTCGTCGCTGACCGCCGGCGCCGGGGCCGCAAGCGTCTGGCAGTCTGAGCGTTGTCCCGTAGCAAGCGAATGCGTCTGACTGACTCGCCCGAATTCGAGAGGGTCTACCGTCAGGGCACCGCTTACAGGGGCAAGCTCTTCTCCGTGCACGCCTTTCCAAACGAGCATGGCACCCCGCGGCTCGGGCTCTCCGTCTCCCGAAAGGTCGGCAACGCGGTAACGAGAAACGCCGTGCGAAGGAGGCTCAGAGAGGTATTCTACTCCTGCATCTCCGAAGGATCCGGGAACCTGGATCTCGTGGTGTCGGCGAGGCCGGCGGCGGCTGAGGCGACGTTCGACGAGTTGCGGGATGAGTTCAGCAAGTCGTTGGGCAGGGTCGGTGGCCCGGTCGGGCGCCGGCCGGTTTGACTGCAGCTGGCCATGTCTGCGAAGAAGGTGAGCACGGGACTTATTCGACTCTACCGCAGGTACCTCTCCCCCATGCTGCCCCCGTCTTGCAGGTATACGCCGAGCTGCTCCCTTTACACGTTGCAGGCCATAGAGAAGTACGGCGTACCGAGGGGCATTTTTATGGGCGTCCTCAGGGTGCTCCGTTGTCACCCGTTCTCCAAGGGAGGATTCGACCCGGTAAGATGATTAGGATCATATGCTCAACGCAATAGCAGACTTTTTCCAGAACCTATTCGGTCCTGTAGTGAGCGTACTCGGCGCGGTGCTACTGTACTTCCATGAGACCATTGGCGCGCCGTGGTGGCTCTCGATAGTGCTGCTGACGGTGATCGTGCGTAGCCTACTCTTCCCCCTGACTGTAAAGCAGGTCAGAAGCATGCGCGCGATGCAGGATCTGAAACCGCACATGGACAGAGTCCGAGCGCAGTTCAAGGACAATCCCCAGCGGCAGCGGGAGGAGATGGCGAAGGTCTACCAGGAGCAGGGGGTCAATCCCCTCGGCGGATGCCTCCCGATCCTGGTACAGATGCCCATATTTATCGGGATCTTCTACGTTATCCGCCAGTTCGGCGGTTACAGCCTCGGGGGCAGGACAGTGCCCCCGCAATACCCCAGCTTCCACGAGGGCGGCATCCTGTGGTTCCAGAACTTGTCGATTGCGGATCCCACATACCTCTTGCCGATCATCTCCGCGGTAACGATGCTGGCGGCAACCGAGATAACCGCGAAGAACATAGACCCGCAGCAGCGCTGGCTGATGCGCCTTCTTCCCATTGGCTTTACTATATTCCTCATCAACTTCCCCGCCGGACTGTTCGTGTACTGGATCACCTCGAACCTGATGACCCTGGGCCAGAATTTCGTGATCTATAACTACGGTCCCGGCAAGAAGTCCACGGATGGTACGAAGGGCACCGATGGCGGCGCAGCCAAGAGGAGATCGCCAAGCAGGCCGCCAAGGTCGCGAAAAGGAAGCGTAGAAAGAAGAAGAAATGACGGAGAGTAAAGAGTTTTACGCCTCTACGATCGATGAGGCCGTCGAGAATGCCGCCCTCGAACTGGGCCTGTCCGCAGAGGAGCTCTCCTACCGCGTGTTGGATGAGGGTAACTCTGGTTTCCTCGGTATCGGAGCCAGGGATGCCCGCATCGTCGTAGAAGCGCCGGCACAACACACGTCAGACGATGAAGACGAACCTCCGGATACAACGCCTGCAGAGAACGTGGTGGTTGGCGAGCCCGCGTCGGAACGCTCTGAAACTGCGGAGTCTTCCACCCTGTCCGAGGTCTACGGGGAACGGTCGGAGTCCGAGCAAGTCGAGGCGCCCGAGGAGCTGCTGGACGAGATTCGGGTCCTCGTTTCTTCGGTGCTGGATGCTATGGGATTCGAAGCTCGTGTAGAGGTCTACGATGCAGGCGGGTTTATTGCGGCGGACGTCGCCCCTGATAACACGGCTCTCTTTATAGGTCAGAAAGGCGAGACAATCGATGCGCTCCAGTATCTGGTCAACTTGTCCGCGTTCAGAGAGCGCCCCTACTTCAAAAGGGTGGTGCTCGATGCAGAGGGCTACCGCCAACGCCGCGTAGAGGCGATCCAAGGCATGGCCCACAGAACGGCCCGGCGAGCCGTCCGCGAGCGACGGACCGTGGAAATGCCGCCTATGAACTCCGCGGAGCGACGCGTCGTCCACCTCTTTCTCTCAGAGAACCCAAGGGTCACAACCGAGAGCGAAGGCAGCGGCGATAACCGGCGAGTGAAGGTCTCTCCCACCACTCAGGTATAGGAACCTCGTTTCACGTGAAACGCAGACCGCTATCATCGCTTCAGTACACGCCTGGCGACAGAAATTTGCACGAACAAACTCCTGTCGCCGAAGCATGTTTCACGTGAAACGTCATGTGGATGCTCTAGGCCTGATGGAGGCACAGGCGGCTGCATGGGGGTTGCGCCTCTTCCACGACCGGCGCGGGCACCTGCAGGATTATGCCAGGCTTCTCGCTTCCTATGACCTTGCGAACGTCATAGGCACTAGGGACGTCGATAGGATACTGACGGAACACGTACTCGATTCTTTGAGTTGCTTCCTGCATGAACCGCTGTCTAGCGCCGGGCGATTGGCCGATGTGGGCAGTGGTGGTGGGCTTCCCGGCATCCCGATAAAGATTCTGAGGCCTGACCTTGCTACCACTCTCGTAGAATCGACTGGCAAGAAGGCCATGTTTTTGCGGTTCGCGGTAGAGGGACTCTGTTTGAGGGGTGTAGATGTCGCCAATACGAGGGTGGAGGATCTCGGTCGAACGGCGATGCATCGCGGGGCCTATGATGTCGTGACGTGCAGGGCGGTAGCCCGGTTATCTGTGGTTGCAGAGTACTGTGTGCCGCTACTCGAGACTGGTGGTTGTGCCATCGCTATGAAAGGTCGGTTGGAACCAGAGGAGCTTGCAGAGGGCCACAGGGCCGTTGATGCGCTAGGAGCGAAGGTGGCAGGGACTACGAGGGTGCCCATGCTCCCCGAGGTTGGTAAGGAGGATCGTAACCTGGTAATCCTCGAAAAGATCCGGGAGACCCCGCCACAGTATCCGCGAAGGACGGGCATTGTGGGCAAGAGACCGCTAGGCGTTCGCTGAGCAACGCGGACAAACGACGTGCTAAGATGCCCGCGGTGAGGACTATCGTAGCCATAGTGAACCAGAAAGGCGGTGTTGGCAAGAGCACGACCGCCATCAACCTGGCGCGAGGGCAAACCCTTGCAGGACGTGGCTGTGAAGACGGAGATAGAAGGGCTCGACGTCGCGCCGGCTACCATCAACCTGGTCGGGGCCGAGGTCGAGTTGGTCTCCAGCCTGGCACGCGAGTTCAAGCTCAAGCGGGCTCTGGAGAGACTGTCCTCGTATGACAGGGTGTTGCTAGACTGTCCGCCGTCCCTGGATCTCCTGACCCTCAACGCTCTGACCGCCGCTGATGAGGCCCTCATTCCGATACAGTGCGAGTACTACGCCCTCGAGGGACTCACCCAGCTCATGCAGAGTATCAGGATGGTCAGGGAGGAATTGAACCCTGGTCTCGAGGTGGGCGGGGTGCTCCTGACGATGTTCGATCCACGCACGAACCTGGCCCATCAGGTGGCCGACGAAGTACGTTCCTTCTTCGGAGAACGAGTCTTCCACACCATCGTCCCGAGGAACGTAAGGTTGAGTGAAGCCCCCAGCTTCGGGATGCCCATAGCCCTCTACGCGCCGAAGAGCACGGGAGCCGAGGCATATTCGGCCGTTGCGGACGAGGTGGTGGACCGTGGGTAAGAGGGGTTTGGGGCGAGGTCTCTCCGCCCTCATCGCTACCGGCGAGAGCGTAGGGGGACTCAAGTTCGAGGAGTTGCCCGTGTCGGCGATACGCCCGAACTCGCGCCAGCCGAGAACCAGCTTTCCCGAGGCAGGGATACGAGAGCTTGCCGCCTCCATAAAGGAGGTCGGAATATTGCAGCCTCTGGTCGTACGCCCGACCCCGGGCGGCTTCGAGCTCATAGGACGAGTCCATGGAGCTGGCGCTCGTGGAGAACCTCCAGAGGGAGAACCTCAGCCCTCTGGAGACCGCCGCAGCCTACCAGACTCTAATGGACGGCTTCGGGCTTACCAGAGAGCGGCTCGCGCGAAGGCTGGGCAAGAGCAGGGCCGCGGTAACCAACACCCTTCGGCTCGTGCACTTGCCCGAGAAGATTCAGGCTCTCCTGGGCGACGGAAAGCTCTCTGAAGGACACGCCCGTGCACTGTTGGGGCTGGAGACCGAAGCACAGATGACCCAGCTGGCACAGAAGGTCGTAGCCGAGAAGCTCTCCGTCAGAAAGACCGAGGAACTCGTCCGCGAACTACATGGCAACCACGCCGAGACTTCCCGCGCGACGTCAAACGAGGGGAGCGCGACCCCGGAGGAGTTCCACCAAGCATCGCGCATCATGCGTGAAGCCATCGAATTGCCGGTCAGGGTGAAGAGCCTGAAGAGCGGCGGAAAGGTCGAGATCCGCTTCCGCCAGACAGAGGAGCTCCAGGCCCTCGTGGCCCTCCTGACTTCACGAGATGACGCCTGATACAAGGCACTATGGTGACGATTAAACGTATATGCATATAACAGGGATGTTACCTGGGCCGAAATGAGATCTACCGCTTTGTGATCCGGTAGTATAGACTTATCTGTCTGCGCATTCTCAGGGATTCTGGCGTGGGGGAGGGGACGGCATGTCGGGAGGACAGCTAAGACTTTGGTCGATTCTGGGCGTGCTGTCTATTGCGCTTGTCCTGGCGGGTTCGGAGGGGCCTTTGCGGGCGCAATCCGCGGGCGAGGATGCGTCTGTCGCGCGGTCCACGCGGGTACCTTTGCTGGAAGCCAAGATCAGTGATCAGGACGCCGCATTGCGGGGCATGATCGAGGAGATCTCCACCGTAGGCGCAGAGTTGGACCGGGCGCAATCGCGGGTGGATGATGCGGGGGCG
>JAJNDJ010000200.1 GCA_021156345.1 Rubrobacteraceae bacterium
CCCTGTGAAGTCGCCGATCTTCTGCTCGATCTCGGCCCACTCCTCGTCAGGCACGGAGCCGGCGACGATCCCGGCCCCCGAAAAGAGGGCTAGCGTCCTCCCCCTCACCAGCCCAGAGCGGATACCAACGGCGAACTCGGAGGCTTCCTGCCCGATCCATCCGACAGGGCCGGCGTACCAGCCCCGGTCGAACGGTTCGAGGGCGTGTATCTGCTCCAGCGCCTCACTTCGCGGATGCCCGCCGACGGCGGGCGTAGGATGCATTGCGTCGAGCAGTGCTGCGTCAGTCACACCATCCCTGAGCCTCCCGCTTACCTTCGACCTGAGGTGCCTTCCCCGCGCCAGCATCATCTCAGAGACACTGTCCTCGATCTCCAGCTCTTCACAGAGCGGCTCCAGCGCCTCCCTTATACCTTTGCTTACGTAAGTGTGCTCGGAGCGGTCTTTAGCGCTGTACAACAGGTCCTCGCGCAGCCCTTCGTCCTCCGCCGAAGATACTCCACGAGGCCTGGTCCCCGCCACAGCCTCGCTCTCTACCGAGCGCCCCTCACGGCGGAAGAGACGTTCGGGAGAAGCCCCGAGAAACGCCGTCCCACTCTCAGGCTCGGCGTAGAAATGGAAGCAGCCAGGCGTAGCCGCCTTCAGGCTCTCCAGTAGCAGCGTGGGATCCAGGTCCCTGCAGAAACCGAACTCAGCCCTGCGGGCCAGCACGACCTTCCCCAGACGACCTTCCGAAAACGCCGAAAGAGCCCGCTCGACGTTCTCCCTCCAACCCTGAAAATCGGGGCTGTCCTCACGGAACATCGGTGCCTGCAACAGAGCTCCGGAAGCACCTCCGGGCAATGAGAGGTCTTCGATCTCCTGCACTATCTTCGAGGCGTCATCCATATCCTTGGGAAGCACCAGGTTGCAGACCAGCGTCGTCTCCGTCTCCCCCGCGTGCAGTTCGAAGCGCGGCAGGACGAACCGGTAAGCGCTGAACGCAGCCCATTCCTCATCGGGCTGGCCAAGCGGATCGAAGCGCGCTCCGCCATAGTAGCGTGCTCCCGAAACCCCTGAGTCGGGCAGCGACGCGAGCAGCTTGGACAGAGAGCGCTCAGAAGCGCCCGCCTCCCGCAGGTCCGCAATCCCCACGGCCGCGACTCCGGCCCGGTCTTCACGTCCCGACCAGTAGACCTTCGGGAACATCCGCTGCACTGAGAGCCACCTGAAAGGGTCTACCCGGCCCGCGGGTACGGCGAGACGCGCGATTCGCTTGACCGGGTCGGCGAGGCTTTCCAGGCCTGCATCCGAGAGCGCACGGCTCACCCGGTCGGCCAGCAGCCAGCGGGCGCCTGGTGCCGCGCCGTTCTCCTCGAGGGGGCCGGTGTATTCCCTGCTCAACAAGATCTATGCCACCTCATCATCTCAGGGTATAGTGTAGCAAGGAGTATCTAGCGGTTTAGCGGCTTCTCTCACAGTCGCAGGCCAGCGCCATACACTCACCCGTAGAGCCTGGGGTAGAGTTCGGTATACCGTTCGTAGGCGGCCTCGTAGGTCGTCTCGCCGGGCTGTATGAAGCTCTCGGGTTCGGGGGTGAGGGGGAGCGTATCCTCGGCCACGGGGTAGATACCGGAAGCGAGGCCGGCCAGGAAAGCGGCGCCACGGGCTGATGCCACGGAGGATATCTCATCGGGCAGCTGCCACAACGGACGACCAAGCACGTCGGCCAGTAGTTGACGCCAGGGCTCGCCTGAGCCTCCTCCGGTTCCACCTCCGGCGAGGCGCAGTTCGGGGACGAAGGTCCCTAGATCCTCCAACGCCTCCAGTGCCTCACGCAGGGTGAATGCGACGCCTTCGAGGGCGGCGCGCAGGAGGTGGCCGCGCGCGTGGTCGAGGCCGAGGCCGGTCCAGGCGCCACGGGCGCCATGGTCGAAGCGCGGCGTCCTCTCTCCGCTCAGGTAAGGCAGGAACGTGACGCCTCCCGAACCTGGCGGCACCGCGAAGGCCTCTTCGTAGACATCCTTCCAGGAGACGCCTAGCACTTTGCGGACCCACTCGAGGGCGAGGCCTGCGTTCTGGATCGCAGCCATCGAGTACCAGAGCCCCGGTACGGCAGCCCGGTACAGGTGGGTGCGACCATGCGGGTCGGGTTCAGGCACTCTTTTCGGCGTCACGACCTGGCCGCCGGTGCCGACAGTGAGTTGCACGGGACCCGGCCGTATCAACCCGGTGCCGAGCATGGCGGCCGCGGTGTCTGCCGCTCCTGCCGCCACAGGCAGCCCCTCCCGCAACCCGAGTTCGCCGGCGGCCTCTGCCTCTAGCGTCCCGGCGACGCCGGCGGAGGGGACAAGTGGGGCCAGAAGCTCTGCACGGAGGCAGAGGTCCTCGGCCACCGCGTAGGCCCAGTCGTCGGCGAGGAGATCGTAGAGCAGGGTGGCCGACGCATCCGATGGTTCTGTGGCGGCCTCCCCAGTCATACGCATGCGGAGCCAATCCTTCGGTTGCAACGCCCACCTTGCAGACATATACGCGTCGGGCTCCTGATCTCGTAGCCATAGGAGGCTCGGTCCTGCCATACCTACGGCCGGTGGGTTTGCGAGCCGGCGGCATAGGTCCTCATCGAGCCGGCGGTAGGCTTCCAGCTCTGCACCGGACCTGGCGTCGGCCCAGATGACGGCGGGCCGCAGGGGAAGGCCAAGCTCGTCCACGAGGACAACCCCGTGCATCTGGCCCGAGAGCCCGAGCGCCGTCACATCAGCTCCGCGCCGGCCCACGGCAGCGCCCGTCGCTTCCAGAACGGCCACCCACCAGTCTTCCGGAGAAGACTCAGCCCAACCCGGACGTGGCGCGCGCACCGCGTAGGAGGCGGAGTCCTTTCCGAGAATGGCGCCGTCCTCGTCCATTAGCAGCGCTTTGACGGAACTCGTCCCTAGGTCGAGGCCGAGGAGCATCGGGGAGTCTTATCCCTGTCCCTGGGACGGACGGTTCTCCTTCATCAGAGCACACCATGGTCTTTTCCCCTCGCGCGCAGGAAGGCGAGCCCATCCCGAACGAGGGCGTCGGGGTCCCCGACCACGTCGCGCCACAGCGCCGTAGCACCGATGAGCGACTCGTTCACGGCGGCGAAGGATTCCATGGCGAGCGCGCCGCCGTAGTCGATGTCCCCCAGGCCGCGGAACACCTCGTCCCAGTGAACGTTGGCCGTCCCTGGCGTGCCACGGTCGGACTCTGAGAGGTGGATGTAGCCAAGCCGTGATCCCAAAGAA
>JAJNDJ010000201.1 GCA_021156345.1 Rubrobacteraceae bacterium
CATCCACCTCGACTCGAAGAGTTTGCGGCGCCACAGGAGGAACGCCGCGACCACGGTGATCGCGATGAAGATTGTCCCCAACCCCACCATGACGTGGTAGCTGTAGTAGAGCAGCGGGATGTTGTCCGGCCAGTTCTTCTGTGGGAATACTTCGAGGCCCTTCACCTCGGCGCCCCAGTTCTGGTAGACGAGGAAGCTTAAGGCGCGCGGGACGACGATGGGGTTGTCTATGCGCTCCCTCTGCAAGTCGGGCTGGCCGATGATGACCAAGCCCGCAGGCTGCTCCGTCTCGAAGAGGCCCTCCATGGCGGCTAGAGCGACCGGCTTCTTCTCCGCGACCTGCTCGCTCGCGAAGTGTCCGGTCGGGAAGAGCATCCAGATGCTGGCGATTACGGCAGTAATGAGCCCCACGCGGACGAACATGCGCCCGTAGCGCTCGTGTTGGCGGGCCAAGAGATAGTATGCTCCCAGCCCCGCCATCACGAAGGAGCGAACACGTAGGGGTTCAATAGCACCGCCCAGTAGTCGGAGATCTGCACCCCGCCGCCGGCGACTTCCTCGTAGCCGACCGGATTCTGCATCCAGGAGTTGGTCGCCAGGATGAAGTAGCCGGAGGCCCAGGTCCCGAGGAAGATCATGAACGCACTGAACCAGTGCACCCTCTGCCCGAACCTTCGCTCCCCGAAGAGGAAGATCCCCAGGAAAGCGCTCTCCAGAAAGAATGCGAAGGCCCCCTCCATCGCCAGGGTCTGGGCGATGATGTCACCGGCGAAGGCGCTAAAAGCTGCCCAGTTGGTGCCGAACTGGAACTCCATCGGGATGCCGGTGACGACCCCCATGACGAAGGTAATGGCGAAGATCTTGCCCCAGAACCGCGCGGCGACGTTGTAGGTCTCGTCCCCCCTGCGCAGGTACAGCGTCTTCAACACCACCAGAAGGAGCGCGAGCAGCCGGCGTTTTTCACGGATTCTATTTCTCTCGGAGAGCGAGCGTTGTTAGTTCCCTAACCGCCTACGCTGCACCACCGAGCTCGCGCACGAAAGCTACGAGCGCCTGCGCGTTGTTGTGTTCGGCGTCCTTGGCGCCAAAGAGGAGCGTTACGTTCCTCTCTGTGGAGCGCCCTCCGATCGTCCGGAGGACCGCGACCTTGCCCGCCTCCTCTCCCTCGCTGCCCTCCTGAGCCGATTTGGCCTGCACTAGGCCGGTAAACAAGGTTACGGGCCGTGCCATCTTTCTCCTCTCTAACCGCTGTGTGGCGAACCCGCTCTGCTTCCTCAACCGTGGTACGCTCCTCGAGCGACCGGCGGAACGTAGGTCTCCAGTCCCTCGTCGGGCAGGTGGACGGTGCTGCCAGTTTCGGCGGAGCGATAGAGCGCCATGAGCATCTCCACGACGGCGACCCCGTCGCGGAACGTCTCCAGCGGCTCCTCACCCTTGCGAAATGCCTCGACCATGTGCCGGTCTTCGAGGGTGTATCCGTAGGTCGCGGCTTCGTCTTCGAGTACCGGCATCAGGCCCTGCTCGGCGCTCTGCTTCTCGACGAGGTCCTCGCCCCCCGCGCGAAGTCCTCGGCCGGGTGATTTGCGTAGTCGATTTCGGGGCCCATCTCTCGCTTGAGCTGCTCGGCGTACCTCGGGCGGGTCCACTTGAGGTTGGCGACCGTGGCGTTGGCGCTCTTGAGCTCGAGGCTCTCGCGACCCTTGCCGGGCTCGGTGAGGAGGTAGCGAGCCACCTCGACGCTGTGGCACATCATGTCCGAGAGGACGCCGCCCCCTTGCCGCTCGCCGAGCCAGAACCAGGGGGCGTGGGGTCCGCTGTGCTCCTCGGAGGCACGGGCGAGGTACGGCCTGCCGGCGGCGGGAACGCCACGGCGCCAGATCACATCCTTCCCCCGCTGGACCGCCGTCGAGAAGACCTGGTTTTCCAAGTAGCCGTGGTTGAGACCCGCCTCCTCCGCGAGCCAAAGTACCTCGCGAGCCTCGGCGAGGTTACGCGCCAGCGGCTTCTCGCAGGCGACGCCCAGCAGGGAGGCTCCTTCCTGCATGGCCCGACTGATGGCACGCAGATGGTCGAGGCGGGTGTCGTTGGGGCCAAGGATCCAGACGGCGTCCACCTCCCCTGAGGCGACGAGCTCCTCCACCGATCCGTAAGCCTTGCACGGCCCAAGACCCATCCCGTTCGCTGTGTTCGCCAGTGCCTCGCGGTGGGCGCGCGTGGGGCTGAAGACTCCGCTAACCTGGGCATTGCGAACGCCGAGGAGCGCCTGGAGGTGGAAGCTCGCAATAAAGCCGCTTCCGAGAAGTCCGATCCGCAGGGGACCGTCCTTTTCGACTCGGCGCATCGCTCTCACTCCTCTATTGCCTGAGCGCCTTCTGGCGACCGTAGAGGGAGAGCAAGAGGAGCAGGGTGACACCGTAGACGATTAGGCGCGCAGACTCCGGAAGCTCCAGGGCGGTCAAGAGGCTGGTCAGCAGCGTCAGGACCAGGGCGCCGGCCATCGTCCCGTAGTAGCTACCCACGCCGCCGGCGAGAAGCGTCCCCCCTACCACCACGGCGGCTACTGAGGGCAGCGTGTACGGGTCTCCGAGGTTGAGGAAGACCTGCTCGGTGTAGCCGAGCAGCACGACCCCGCCGAGGGCGGCGAGCATCCCGCTCAGGGAGTACGTTAACACCAGAACCGACGGCACCCGCACCCCTGAGAGCTTCGCGGTGACGCGGTTGGTGCCCACTGCGAAGAGCCTCCGGCCGTAGGCGGTGCGCTGCAGGACCAACCACATGGCTCCTCCCAGGAGGAGCCACAGAAGCACCACGCCAGGGATGCCAAAGATCAGGGAACCGGAGACGAGATTGGTGAGAGCGGGGGCTGCCTCGCCCTCGACCCTACCCCCGGTTATGACCAGGATCAGACCTCCCACCACCCCGGCCATCCCGAGCGTCATCACCAACGGCGGGATACCCAAGAGCGTTATACCGAGTCCGTTTGTGGCCCCGATCAGGAGTCCCACGCCGAGCGCGATGGCGAGCGCGAGCAGCGCCTGGTCGTTCTGACCGTCCCCGAACCTGAAGACGAGTATGGCGCCGAGCGTTATCATAGCTCCGACAGAGAGGTCGATCCCTTCGCCGCCGCTAATAATCACCAGTGTCTGTCCTGCCGCTACTATCCCCAAGAAGGCCGCGAGCCTCAAAATGTTCATCGCTTGCCCGTAAGAGGCGAAGCCGGGCTGCACGAGCCCCCCCACTACGAACAGTATCACTGCCAGAACCAAGGCTATGACAATGGGATTCAGCCTGAGCCGCCTCACGCCCGCCTCCTACGTCCGAGGAGGGCGACAATGCCGGGACCGGCGAGGGCCGCCACCACGATCAGGCCATTGATTAGCGTCTGCCATGACGAAGGCGCACCCGAGAAGGAGACGATGCTCTGGATGAGGCTCAAGATCACCACCCCGATGATCGATCCGACCACCCCGCCCTGTCCGCCGCTAAGGCGCGTTCCCCCCAAGACGACCGCCACAATGGACTGCAACATGAGGTCTGTCCCGCCGATGGGGTTTCCCGTCCCGGTGCTGAGGGCCAGCGCGAGCGCGCCAGCGGCCGCCATCAGCCCCGCGATACAGTACGAGATGAAGCGCACCGACGAGACCGGCACGCCGCTGACAAACGCTGACAGATCCTGGCCCCCTGTCGCGTACAGGTACGGCCCGTAGCGCGTCGAGCGCAGAAGGCTCCACAGTAGCAGCAAGATGACTACCACCCACAGCACCATGGGCAGCCCAAGGGGACTGGTGTAGAAGAAGTTCACCAAGCCCGGCGGCATAGTGCCACCTGGCTCGGGGAGCACGTAGAGCGCCAGCCCCGCGAAAATGAAGCTCGTCGCAAAAGTCGTCACGATCGGCTGGAAGCGCAGCACGGCCACGCAGAAGCCGTTGAGCGCCCCCGCCAGAATGCCGGCCAAGAATCCCGCGGCCAGCGCCAGCAGGATCCGGGACGGAGAAGGCTCCTGGCTCATGAGGCTGACAAAGATCACGTTCGCCATCGAGACAATCGCGCCTAAAGAGAGATCGATGCCGCCCCCGATCACGACGGCAGTCTGCCCAACGGCGACGAGCATGAGCGGAACGAAGAGCAGCAGGTTCCCGCTCAATATCCCAGGCTGGAAAAAGTTCGGTTGCAGATAGTAGTTGATCGATACGGCCACCACTAGCAGCAAGAGCGCAAAGGCGTACGACTGCCTCAGCGCCACCCGGCGTAGCCGTGGACCTACGGAGCCCCGCGCCGCGCTCACGGAGCCCCACCGGAAAGCGGGCTATCGGGGGAACTCGAAGCCGCACCCACGCTGGCAGAGACGAGGGCCGACTTGTTCAGGTCGCCACCAGAGAGCTCCCTGCGCACCATACCGTCGCGCATCACGAGCACCCGGTCGCACAAGCCCAATAGCTCTTCGTCGTCGCTGCTGTGGAGTAAAATCGCTACTCCCCTTTGGCGCAGGTCAGAGAGTATTTTGTAGAACTCTCCCTTGGCGCCCACGTCAACCCCCTTCGTCGGGTCGTCGAGGAGGAGCACCTTCGGGTCCCGCATCAGCCATTTCCCCGGGCAGTAGGAGGTTCTCCAATATGGATCGTATCGGCAGGAGGCCCTCGCCGCCCCGGTCACCGGGGACGAAAGAGAGGCCCTTCCGCATCGCCTTCCGGGGGTGGGAAAAGTGGACTACCTCGCCCGCGAGCCGGACAGTTCCCGAGTGGGGGACGGCTCCGAAAAGAGCAAGCAGGAGATCTGATTGCCCCTGTCCTTGCAGACCGCCAAGACCCAGGATCTCGCCTTCCCGCAGTTGCAAGCTCACACCCTTCAGCACCGACGAGCGGAGATCCTCGGTCTCCAGTAGAATCGTTTTCTCACCACCGCTCTCTGCGGGGTGCTCGATGTGGCGCTCCGCGACGCCGCCCTCGATCATTAGCTCTACCAGTTGTTCCTCGCTCGTCTCCTTCAGGTCCGCCGCGCCGACGGTTCTGCCGCTCCGGAGCACGGTCGCCCTGTCGGCGATCTGGAAGATTTCCTCCATGCGGTGCGAGATGAAGATGAGGGCCATGCCCCGAGCCTTCCACTCACCGACGAGCTCGAAGAGCCGCTCGACCTGCCGCGCCCCCAGGCTCGCGGTTGCCTCATCCAGGATCATGACGCGCGGCTCGCGGCTCAACGCCTTGAGGATCTCTACGATCTGTCGGTCGCTGGGCGAGAGGTCCGACACGAGTGAGTCGGGCCCGACAGTGGGCCCTAGGGCGTCCTCAAAGAGAGAGAGGAGGCGTGCGGTGCGCTCCTTGCGCTCCTTCCTCCTAACCCGGCCCAAGGCTACCGGCTCGTTGGAGAGCCAGACGTTCTCGGCAACCGTCATGTCCGGGACCAGACTAAGCTCCTGGTAGACGGCGGAGATCCCCGCCCGCCGAGCCGCCTGGGGCGAGGCGAAGCGCACCTCTTCGCCGTCCAGGAGCAACCGTCCCCCGTCGGGGACGACCGCTCCCGTGATGATCTTGCCTAGCGTGCTCTTGCCGCTACCGTTGGCCCCCATCAACGCCACCACCTCGCCGGACTCTACGTCCAGGCTGCCGTCGGCGAGCGCCACCACACCGCCGTAGCGCTTGACGAGATGCTGGGCCGAGAGGGAAACGTCAGCCATCGCTATCCGCCTACTCGAAGTAGGCCTTCGCCTGTTTGGGGGTGATGATGCCGTCGAGCACGTACTCGCCCTCGACGTCGATCTTCTGGAGCTCCTCGTCGAGGTTCTGGTTGGTCACCACCCCGGGTATCGGCACATACAGGGTATTGCCTGCATCGCCCTCGAGCTCGCTCTGCTTGATCTCCTTGCCCTGCAAGAGCTCTACCATCACCCGCAAGCCGCTCGCCCCGACACCGGGTGGGTTGACCGGCCCATAGGAGGCGAAGTCCGGGTTCTGCTGGCGCACGTCTTGCCACAGCCTCATGTAGCCTGAGCGGGCCTCACCGGAGATTACCGGGTACTCGTTGGGGTTGGCAGCCTGGACGGCCTGTAGCACGCCGCGCGCCATGCCGTCCTGCGTCCAAACCCCGTCGATGTTCGGCTGTGAGGCGAGGATGTTTGACATCTCCTGCTGAGCCGTCGCCTGGTCCCAATCGGCGTTCGTTTCCTGGACCACCTCGATTCCCGGATTCTCGGCGAAGACCTGCTTGACGGCATCGTAGCGGGCCTCGTTGGCCGGGTGGCCGGCGATGCCATTGATCACGACGACGTCGCCCTCACCGCCGAGCTCCTCCACCAGCCACTCGGCGCCCATGCGCGCCCATTCGCCCTGGTCGATCACCACGTTCGTGACGCCCGGGGCGTCGATCTCCTGGTCCACCGCGATTACCGGGATCCCCGCATTCTCAGCCTGGCCGATCACCTGATCGAGGGCGGTTGCGTTATTAGGATTGACGATGATCCCGTCCACCCCGCGGTTGATGAGGTTTCTCATCTGCTGGATCTGGCCCTGGTCGTCAACGTCTGCGCTCTCTATGACCAGATCCTCGGTGAGCCCTTCCTGCTTGTACTCGTCGTTGACCCTCTGCAGGTCGTCGATCATCTGCGTCCGCCACTCGCTACTGATGAAGCCGTTGGAGACACCGATGGTGAACGGTCCCTGGTTGCCGCCCTGACCCCCGCCGTTGCCGCCCTGTCCGCCACCGCCACAGGCGACCGCGAATACCACTGCCACCGAGCACACCACCAGCGCCAAGGCCCTGCCGATCGTCCACCGTCCGACCATCCTGTCCTCTCCTTCCTGCACGCCGAAGATCTCACCCGGCGCTTGTTGCTCCGCTACGCATCGCTTTTTCACGCTCTTGACTCTGCCGCTTTCACGCTCCTCTCCTCGCTCCGACCGCCGCGGTGGAGGGTTATGTTTGCTACCGGCCCGCAAGTGAGAGCACTTCGCTCGCGGCCATCACGCTCGCGCCTACGACGCCTGCGACGTCATCGAGTTCGCTCATAACGATCGGGAGGTTGCGTGTGGCGAGCGGCAGCGACCGCTGGTAGACGGCGCTTCTTACCTCGGCCAGAAGCGCGTGACCTACTCGAGAAACCCCACCGCCGATCACGATCATCGAAGGGTTGAGCACATTGACGGCCGAGGCCAGAGTCTGACCGATCAACCTCCCGGACCTGCGGATGATCGTCAGAGCGCAGTAGTCGCCACGCCTGGCGGCTTCGCCGACATCTTTCATGGTGAGCTCGCCCTTCTCCTGCAAGAGCGCCATGAGAGGCGGTGAATCACCTTCCCTGGCACACCTTTCCGCCTGCAGCACGATCGCCGGGGCCGCCGCCATCGCCTCCAGGCAGCCGGTGTTTCCGCACGAGCAGAGGGGGCCATCGGGATC
>JAJNDJ010000202.1 GCA_021156345.1 Rubrobacteraceae bacterium
CCACCCGAACGTGTGCACGCTCGTTGTTTACCTATCGGACGAGCACGTGCACCGCTCGCGTTTCTACATCAGGGCGCTGGGCACGGCGATGCGTCGTCCTGCTGAGGAGTACATCTCCTACTTCCAGGAGATACGTCAGATCCACGACTACATCGTCGAGAGTTCCGCCAGGGCCGGTGTGCAGGCCGTCGAGAACCTCTCCATAGAGAATACATCGGATGCGGCCGTCGAGATCGTGACCAACAGGGTCTCGGGGATAGCCGACAGGGCCGGGCGGCATGCCTCGGCGATGCTTCTCGACGCGGGCACCCCAAGGCACGGGGTCCCCATCACCCGCGCAAAAAGCGGTTAGAATAACCCTGGAGGCCCAGAAGGAGACAAAAGTGCTGGACAGGCAGCGACTGAGAACCTTCGTACTCGGCGGCGCGGTAGGGGCCCTGGTGGGCATACTCCTAGCCCCCCGCAGCGGCAAAGAGCTCAGGGGTTCGCTCGCCAACAGGGCCGGTGAAGCCCGCGAGAGAGGCCGCGAGACCTATTTCGATGCCCAGGAGCAGATGAGGGAGCGTCTGGCCGAGGTCCGCGAAGGGTCAAGCCAACGCCCCGAGGTGGTCGACCTCGGCGACACCTCCCCCGCCTCAGGGGAGGCAGAGGCTCAGCGCCCCTACCTCAGGGACGTGTCACGCGACGTCGAGCCCGAGGCTGGTGAGGAGATTGCCGACGCCGAGAGATCCGAGCAGCTGCGCAGGAAGGTGAGGGAGACCAGGGAACGGCTGCGGGGACCGAAGGAGAGCGGTCCGGAGCGATGAAACCCACGTCATTCGTGCCGATGGTCGGCGAGATCTCAGCCGAGGATGCCAGCGAGGTGCCCGGTCTTGGGGCTGTGATCTCGTACTGGACCGGCGATAGGTACTCCGCCGAAGAGTGGTTCCGCGAGCTGAATGACCTCTGGGGGACGGCGGGTTTCGCGGTGCGGCGGGGTGGAGAGGTTCAGGGATTCGTTGTCTACGGGCCGCCCGAACGTCTGGCGCAGGCGGCGCGTTATCCTCTGGGGCCGCTCGATGATGAGGCCGTGCTGTTGGCCTACGCCGGGGGAGATGTACGTACGCGCCGCCGGCTGTTGGTGAGGATGCTCAGGGATCTTAGGCAGCGGGGCGTCGGGAGAGTCGAGGCGATAGCCAGTGACCGTGGGGTGTCCAACCACGTGCCAACTTCGTTCCTTCTGGAGAGCGGCTGGCAGCCCATGCGCCGCGCCCCTTACCGTATGAGCTACTACACGCTCGCGCACATCGACCTGAAGAGCGCCGTCGAGGTTGGGGAGCTGGCGCGGGCGCTGGTCGGGCGGGTAAAACTGCCCGGGCTCAAGTCGCCTGTGCCTGGTACGCTGGCCCGTACCGCGGGCCAGCAAAGAAGCCGGTAGGGCCTCAGGGTGGCAGGATCACCGTCCTGACCGTCGAGTTGCCCTCGGGCGTCGTAGCTTTTATCTCCAGGATCTCACGCGACTGTTCAGGGTTCGCTGTGGGTGGCCTCGCGACAGGCTCTTCGCGAACCAGAAGGTCGAACTCGAAACGCACCCTGGCGGCCTCGCCGGCCGGTATCTTCTGGACCGTCTTCCTGTAGTGACGGAAGTTCGAAAGGGCTGTGTTCTCGGAGAAGACGCTCAGGATTACGCTCACATCCGAGAGTTGCTCTCCACCCTCGTTCTCTACTTCCAGGGTGAGACTCTGATCCGGGAGGTACCTCAGAGACGCGAGCTGTTCTCTGTCCAGTATCAGATCCACGGATTGTCCGGACCCGGCCCTTGCCTGTTCCGGATTCAGGCGCTTCTGGGAAGGGGCGGTAGCAAGGTTCGCCAAGAGCAGGAAAGCTCCCGCAGTGACCAGAAAGGCGAGGGCCGCGCCGGAGAGCCAGAACATTATGTCCCTCATCGAGGCGCATCCTCGGGGCCATCGACCGGTATCTCGTAGAGGTTGTAGAAGTCTTTCAGGAGCCTGTCTGCGGGATCCGCACGCACCTCAGGTTCCGTAGATGGGGTGCCGCGGGCGATTACCGCGACGCTCTGGCCGCCGGGCGACCAGGCGAGGTCGTCCGGCCCTGTCTTTATCTCCATGTCCTCGTTGGTCGTTACGGCTGTGAGGTCCTTCGCGAGGGGATCAAGCACGTACAGGTTGGTCGGCGACGTCGGGTTGAGGCGTCCGATGACGGCCAATCGCTCGCCGTCGGGAGAGACGCGGATGCTCGCTGCTACAAAGTCCTCTCCTACACCAGGCGCGGGTTCGGTCACCCCGCCCTCCTCAGGCACACGATAGATCTCGTAGAGTGGCTCCGAGCCGTCCCTGTCTACAGGCTTGCCTTTCTCCCCGGCCACGAAGTAGAGGTACTGCCCCGTCCACTGGGGTGTGCCGACGATCTCCTGGTTACCGTCGAGCCGCGTTATCTCTCGCCCTAGCCCCTTCCGAAGATCGAATACGTGCAACTCCGAGGTCTCGAGGTCTCCAGGAGGACGCACAGCCACGACGGCCTCGTCGCCGTCCGGCGAGAGAGAGAGGGACGCGACGTGGCCTTTGATAGACTTGGAGTACTGTCTGCGGACGTCCCCACTGCCTCGCGTCAGCGCGAGCCCGCTCCCGAAAGCCCCGCGACCGAGGGCGAAGATCAAACCCCCCCTGCCTGGGCCGATCGCCGAAACCTCCTTCTCGACAGTCTCTAGCTCCAGCGAATCCTCTGCTGCTCGCGCCCTGTAGAGGGAGCTCGGGGTCTCCTCTGTCCCTGAGGGCGACGCCGCGCCGAGTATCATCAGGGTATCCTCCGAGATCCACTCTATATCTTCTGCGATGAAATCCCTGGTGGTCCAGTTCCTCAGGTCTCCCGAGTCTGTCAGCCTGTCCACCACGTAGCCGTCTACCGTAAACGCGATCCTGTCGCCCCCAGGACTCCAGCTCGGCGAGCCTTTGTACCCGGGTCCCGAACTGAGGGCTCGTGTCCCCGGGCCGAGTCCGGGGTCAACCCTGCCCGCCGCCGGGACGAGGGGAGCGATGGAGACCTCCTCATCGGCGTGGGCGCACCCCCCCGCAAAGACAGCCGCTATCGAGAGGACTGCGACCCGTTTTGCCGACCCTACCCTAGAGAGCATGACTTACGGAGCGGGAGAGGAACGCCTTCGGGAGCCTGACCTCGAAGACGGAGCCCACGTCGACCTCGCTCTCGACGGAGATGCTGCCGCCGTGCATCTCCACTATC
>JAJNDJ010000203.1 GCA_021156345.1 Rubrobacteraceae bacterium
GTGGAGTGGATGACGAAGAGCGGTATACCCTCATCCGAGAGCTTCGCGGCATCCTTTTTCGGTACCACGTCCCAGGGGTCGAAGTCGGGGAAGAGCCTCCCCGCGAGCAGGATCGCCGGCCGAAGGGGCCTCCCGAAGCGTACGAACTCGGGAATCTCGCCCCTCAGAAGGATTGGGAGGTCCGCGTACCCGGCTTCCTCGATGACTGCGGCGACACCCGTCCCCGGCGCCGCGCGCAAGGCCGTTGCGCCCCCCATCGACCAGCCGTGAAGCACGATCTGGTCCAGCCTGTAACCTTGCTGCTGTAACCAGGCGAGCGCGCCGCGCACGTCGCGAACTTCCCTGTAGCCCAGGGTACGGCGCGTACCGTCCGACTCGCCCTGTGCCCGCAGATCCAGCAGGAGCACACTATAGCCGGCGTCATGGTAGACGGGAAGAGTCTGCAGCAGGTGCTCGTCGAACTTGTATCCGCCCCAGCCAGGGACGAGCACCGCTGCCAGGGACGAACCCTCCACAGGCACCCACCAGGCGCTCAGACGGACTCCATCGGTGCTCAGGAGCCTGACCTCGCTGTATCCGAGACCGAAGGACGCAGGCGTCGCCTCCGGGGATCTGCGGCTCGGGGAAGTCATCCACAGTACCACTAGCAATCCCACGCCGAAGTACCCCACCAGCAGGGTGATGAGGAGGACGAAAATATGGCGGAGCATCGTTGGCATCCTCCTGGCGCCGGGCGGCTAGAGGATCACCTCCACTGTCGTCGGAGCGGCCTCTTCGCCGAGTTCGACGGTGAGGGCGTCACCCTCTACCCGGTCCGGCGCGTGTTCCTCGTCGTTGATGGTTACACCCTGCGCCGTTGGAATGCCGCGTAGTACCAAACGTACCTCCCTACGCTCGGGGACGAAGGAGCCCTGGCGTTCACCGAGGCGGATGGTAATCCGGCCGTCCGAGTACTCGCAGGAGATCGTGCGCCTGGCGTACTCCCCTTCTTCGTAACCGAAGCCGTTCCCCTCATCCTCGTAGAGTGTGGATTCTCCATTGCCCTCCACCGGGTAGACCAGCAGCGTCAGCGGGTCGGCCGGCCTCTCGCCCGTGTGGGCCGCGTCGGGGGCCATCGGTATGGGAGAATTTCCCTTTACATAGAGGGCGGGCTCGCCCAGGGGTGCGTGCGCCAGGATGTGGACCGGCCCTTCGAACCTCTCGCCGCTGTAGTAATGGAACCAGGTGCCCTCGGGCAGGTAGACGTGGCGGTGCTCGATACCGGGACGGGTTATGGGGGCAACGAGGAGGGCGTCGCCGAGCAGGAACTCGTCGTCGGCCGTGTATGTGGTTTCGTCGGCGGGGTATTCGAACAGGAGGGGGCGCAGGATCGGCGCGCCCGTTCTGTGGCACTCATCGAAGAGTGAGTAGAAATAGGGCAGGAGCCGCTGGCGAAGTTTGATCATCTCCCTGCACACCGACTCGTAGGGCTCGCCGAAGGTCCACGGCTCCTGTCGGCGGGTCCCTATCGTGGTGTGGTTGCGGCAATAAGGTTGGAAGACTCCGAACTCCGTCCAGCGGGCCAGGAGCTCTCCGTTCGTGTCGCCGCCGAATCCTCCCACGTCGACACCGGCCCAGGCGACGCCTGAGAGGGCGAGGTTCTGGAGTTGTGGCATGCTCATCCACAGGTGCTCCCACCAGCTGGAGTTGTCCCCGGTCCAGTGCATGGCGTGGCGCTGCAGGCCGGCATACCCGGCACGCGTTATCACGAACGGCCGCTCCTCTGGCCGCAATGCCAGGAGGCCATCTCTGGCGGCGCGGGCCATCAGGGAGCCATAGGTGTTATGGATCTGGGCGTGCCACCTGGCCTCGCCGGCCCGTCCGCCGGGATGGACCACCTCGTCCGGAAGAGTAGACACGTGGGGGATGAAGAGCGCAGGTTCATTCATATCGCACCAGATTCCGGCCACCCCAGCATCGGTAAGTACACTCTGGCTCTCCCCCCACCACTGGCGCGTCTCGGGGTTGGTGAAGTCGGGGAAGGCGCACACGCCGGGCCAAACGACGTTGTGGTACTCCTCGCCCTCGCGCGTCTTGCAGTAAAGTTCCCTCTCCCGTCCCTCGGTGTATACGGAGTAGTTCTCGTCTACCTTCACGCCGGGATCGACGATGGTGACCACGCGGAAGCCCTGCTCCCTCAGGTCGGAGATCAGGCGCCGCGGGTCGGGAAAGCGGTCCTCGTTCCAGGTGAAGACCCTGTAGCCGTCCATGTAATGGATGTCCAGGTAGATCACATCGCACGGGATGTCCCGCTCCCGAAAACCACGTGCGACCTCGCGCACTTCTTCCTCGTTCATGTAGGAGTAGCGGCTCTGCTGGTTCCCCAAAGTCCACAGGGGCGGCATCGGGGTGCGGCCCGTGAGCTCGGTGTAGCGGTCGACGACCTCCCTTGGGGTCGGCCCACAGAAGACGTAGTACACGATGGCCCCGCCCTCGGCCCCGTAGTAGGCGCGGTTCTCATCTTCCAGCGCGAGGTCGAACTCTACCCTGTGGGTGTTGTCGAAGAATAGGCCGTGGGCCTTGCCGTTCGTAATCGAGAAGGTGAACGGGATAGAGCTGTAGAGGTTGTTGAAGGAGGCGGTGTGCCCCAGAGGCGGGTCGATGTTGTAGAAGATCTGGTGAGAGCCCGTCTTCTCCAGCCCGCTCGTCCGCTCGCCGCACCCGAAGTACCGTTCTCCTGCCTCTCGCCTCTTGTAGAGCCGTACCGGACTACCCAAGGGTTCCGAGAAGACATCGGCCCCAGGGGTCTCGACGGCGCCCATCCCGAGCTCTGTGTCGTCGACAGCGAACTGCCTGCCGGAAGGGTCGGCGAACCCGATCCGCAGGGGGTTCAAAGAGACGCTGGCAGTCGCCGCGGTGGTCGAGAGCGTGATCTCCTCGTCGGACTCCTGCATGGAGACCTCAATAATCTTCCAGTCCTCTTTGGCAATGCCCTCCGAGTCGTACCTCGGCGGACCGCCGGCGGGGAACATCCCGACCCGGAAAAGGTCGGGGGCCAGTGCTGCCACTTCGACGGTCGTGCCCCCGGCCCTCACCCGCAGTCCCCTGTCGTCGTGGTCGAGCAACTCCGCTGCGCCGAGCGGCTCGTAGTTGCCCCCTGTCTCGGGCTGCTTCTCTAAGGTTTCGGACAATGTTCCTCCCTGCGGTCGTCGCTAGCTAGTCAGCTCCGGCTGACGCCTCTGCTTGTCAGCTAAGACCCCCGTGGCGCTCCGGATCGTAGGGTACCCCCTCCTGCCACATCCTAAAGATCACCCTCACCCACGCCCTCCCTAGGATGCGGATCGCGTGGGCGTGATCGCACCCTCTCTCCCTAGCCCTCAGGTAGATATCCTTCGCCCACGGGTTGTGATGGCGCGTGCTCTCGGCCACGGTCGCTAGCGCCTTCCTAAGGCGCTTGTCGCACGCCCTGCGGAAGCCGGCGACCTTGCGTTTGCCGGACTCGACCGCTACCGGGCTCATCCCCGCGTCGGCGGCCAAAGCCTCGTTGGTCGGGTAGCGCTCCCTGCTGTCCCCGATCTCCGCCACCAGAGACGCGGCGGTGAGCGTCGTGTTCGCCCCGCGGAACAAGGAGAGGAAGACTCCTCCATCGGGGTGGGCTCGCACTGCCTTTGCGATCCGCTCCTCGAAGAGCCTTATCTGCTCCACGAGCGTCTCAAGAGCCCTCACGAGCGCCAACACCGTCGTCCGGCGGGCCTCCATCTCGGCCTCTCCCGCCAGGCCCTCTGGCGCCTTGCGCAGCCTTCCCAGCAACTCGCCGGCTCCCTTGCGACCGGGATAGCCCTGGCGGCGGAGGAAGCCCTCAAGGCGCTTCTCTGCGAGCTTTGAGGCGTCCTTGGGGCTCGGGTAGCGCCTAAGGAAGGCCAAAGAGATGGCCGAGTCGATCTCCGAGAAGAGGATGGCCGCCCCACCCCAGAAGGCCTCAAGCTCGGCGCGCAAGCGGTTGGCCAGGGCCACCCGCGTCCCGACCAGATCCTCCCGAGAGCGCGTTAGGGCCCTTAGGGCCTTGGTCTCATCCGAATCGGGGGTTAGCGCCCTAAAGCGGTGGTGGTCCGTTCGGGCCAGCTCCGAGAGGCAGAAGGCGTCGAAGGAGTCGCTCTTGGCCCTAGCCCCCGAGGCCCGAAAGCGGGGGCGTGAGGCCTTAAGCTGGTTGGGGTGGACGGGGATAACCACCATCCCCGCCTCAAGCACGCGCTCGACGAGGACCCCCTCGGGTCGCTCGATGGCCACGCGCCCGACCCCATGCTCCACCAGCTTGGCACACAGCTGGGCTATGCCCGCCTCGTCGTGGGCGAAGCGGCCCTCGAGGATCTTACGCCCCCTCGCCTGTAGGACGCAGAGGGCATGTTCGTCCTTAGCCCAGTCGATCCCGGCGCTCGTTGTTTGCTGCTCATCCATCCACGAACCTCCTCCTCTTCCCTGCTCGCAGTCGCCGCCCCTAAGGAAGGCGACGGTGCTCCGGCATTGCGGGTTGGGCGAAGATGAGGTACCGTTGCGGGTGCTCATAGGCAGGCGCTCTGAAGCGCGACGCCCTGTTGCCGCTTCGGGTGCCTCGTCTGGAAGCCGGGAGGCGCTGCACTCTGACAATGGCCCTCTACTAGATGGGGCTAGCATTCGTGGCGCTCTCCCGGCTCTTCGTTCGGTCCCGCTACGAACATGAGGTTATCCTATGAGCTCTTTGTTTGAGGCTGGCATTGTACAGGACTACTGTGCTTTGCCTCCCCCTGTTTTAACGGCTCCGGCGAAGACTACGATGGCGACGCTGAGGGCT
>JAJNDJ010000204.1 GCA_021156345.1 Rubrobacteraceae bacterium
CTGCGGGCGCACAGATCTCCCCAACGGCAACGCGGTCCGCCAGTACCACACGCTCTATTACACCTACCGCGCCCTCCCCGACGACCTGCTCGTCTACCCTGGTCACGACTACAACGGCCGCGAATACTCGATCCTGAAAGATGAGAAAGCTAGCAACCCCAAGATGCTCTTCGACACGGAAGAGGAGTTCGTCGAGTACATGGAAAGGGAGAACCCGGCCAAACTCACGCCCGTCTATCATCTTGCCGACGCCCTGAAGGCAAACATGGCCTGAGCCAAATAAGTCACCTGGTGGCCTCTCCGCGTCGTCCGGTCGGTGCTGATGGACGACGTGTTAGCTGCTAGAGTGCGGCTTTCGGGGTTAACGGTCCGGGAGTCGGCCTGCAGTGAGCAAGAAACCGAAGAGGACGTTTACGCGCAGGGACTTCTTGAGGACCGCCGGAGCTGGTGCGGCCGGTGTGTCCCTGCTCGGCGCGGCCGGGTGCGCAGGCTTCGCCGACAGGGTACCGCGGCTGCCCGAGGAGTACCTCCCTGGCGGGGGGACAGGACCCAACGTCATCCTGGTGATCATAGACACCCTGAGGAAGGATCACGTCGGCGCCTACGGCCACGACTGGATACAGACCCCCACCCTCGATGCCCTCGCCGAAGAGAGCCTGCTCTTCACCCAGGCCTACCCCGAGGCCATGCCCACGATCCCGGTGAGGCGTGCCATCCACACAGGGATAAGGACCTGGCCCACCCGACCGACCTCCTTCGGATGGAAGCCGATCCCCTCCGGACAGACTACGGTGGCGGAGATACTCTCGAAAGAGGGCTTCGGCACCTACCTGGTGACCGACACCTATGTACAGTTCCCCATGAACTTCGGCAGGGGATTCGGGGCTTACAACATGATCCGGGGCCAGGAGAGGGACCCTCACAAAGACCCCTCCACAATCTCCGAGGAGGAGATGCGACGCCGTTACATTATCCTCGGGGAGGGCAAGAAGGCCCGCCAGTATCTGGCCAACGTACAGGGCCGGAAGGGCGAGGAGGACTGGTTCGCTCCCAGGGTGTTCCTCGACTCCATGGATGCACTCGAGGTGGCCGCGGCGGAGAACCGGCCCTTCTTCCTGGTGGCGGACTGCTACGATCCTCACGAGCCCTGGGACCCGCCAGAGGAGTACGTGAGCCTCTACGACGAGGGCTACAACGGCAAGGAGCCCCTGGACGACAATTACGGCAGCGACGATTACCTCACCGACCGCCAACTCCTCAGGATGAGGGCACTCTACGCCGCCGAGGTCACCATGATGGACCGTTGGCTAGGGAAGTTCATCGAGAGGGCGCACGAGCTCGGGGTAATGGAGAAGACCCTGTTCGTGGTCGTCTCAGACCACGGCCACCTCCTTGGGGAGCACGGCTACACGGGGAAGCTGGCCTACGCCCTCTACCCGGAGCTGACAGATATCGTCTTCATGGTGAGGCACCCACAGGGCGATGGGGCTGGCAAGAGCAGCGACTTCTACGTTTCTACCCACGACGTCGCGCCAACGATCCTTGGCTTCCTCGGGGTTGAGCAGGCCGAACCCATGGACGGTCAGGACCTGGCGCCCATCCTGGAGGGTAAGGAGGCAGAGCAACCGAGGGACCATTTCACACAGGGCTACAAAAACTACGTGTGCTGCAGGGACGAGCACAGGGTGATGTTCTGCCGCACCGACATGACCGACGCCCACCTCTTCGACGCCGTAAACGACACTGACCAGAGAAGAGACCTGGCTGAAGCCGAGCCCGAGACGGTGAAGAGGATGTACGAAGAGTATGCCCAGAACGATGCTCGAGGACGCCTTCCGAACTTCTGAAAGCATGGCCTCAGGTTTCGGCAAGCTGCGCACCGAGCGCTTCGCTCAGTGCGCGTAGGGCCACCGGCCCTCGCTTTCACCTGATCGTGTAGAGAAGGGACTCCTCGGAAGCTTGCAACACTCTAGCAACCGTTGGAGTGGTCTATTTGGGGGATGCGCCCGCCATCGCCGGAGACGTATAGTGGGATCTTTACACGAGCGCGGCCCGGAGGTGGGCTTCGGGTCCGGATCTTTCGGAAAGGAGCTGGCGATGGATGCACGTGAAGCCGCTATCCGGCAAATCGGGGGCGACGATGCGATCACCACCAGGATGGGAGCGGTGACCTTACCTATTGGGGTCGTCCTGATCGCGATCTCGGAGATCTACTCTGTCAGCACGAGA
Source organism: Rubrobacteraceae bacterium (assembly GCA_021156345.1). Next base: position 2,230 of record JAJNDJ010000204.1, read on the forward strand.
CCGGGAGCGGGAGCAGGGCTCGCACCCTTCGGCTTCGCCGCTGCGGTGACGACAGCTGCCTCCTTCACGGTCCTTCAAGCCGTGGACGGCATAACCCTCAGGTATGCGGTGGACGCCTGGGCCAGCGCCCCGGACCCTCAGAAGACGGCAGCCTTCGCTGCAGCCGAGGTGGCGAGGTGGACAGAGATAGGAATGAACAGCCTCTCGTACTTCCTGGCAGGATTGACCCTCTTCCTCTACGGGCTTGCCATCGCCCTCGGTAGGGTTTACCCCCGTTGGGTCGGACTGATGGCCGCACTTTCTGGAGCAACGCTCATGTACGACGGCGCAGTAGTGGTGGCCTACGAGGGCTTCGTACCATCGATCGTCAAACTGGTGGGCCTTCTCCTGTTGGCGGTGTGGGCGTTCGTCATGGCCGCGTTCATGTGGCGCCACGGTAGTCGCCGACGCATCACTCGTCTCGGATCGACTCCCACAGGACCGGCGCAGCGCTCCACCGGCACACGCTGACCGTGTGAACCCGGCTTCGCAGCCAGGATAGTCAAGCCCATAGACCTCGAATTGGGAGAGAACGACAGACTGTACTACCCGGCAAGGAGTTCGAACTCAGCCACAGCATCGGTGCACGAGATCAGGTCCAGAGGATGATCCATCCCAGACGCCAGGGTCGAAACAGCCCGCAAATAAAACCTCCAAAAAAGTGGGCGGAGTGACTTGACCTCGAAATGATGCTGGTCTACAGTCTTCCAATGCTCACAAATCTAGTAGGCAAAATGGTTAATTAGTCTGATGGCACGCTCTCATGTCGTTACGGCGTATCCAGGTATCATGCGTGGGAGGATCGGGAGGATCCCGGACGCTTACCCTGTTGAGTACGAGAGAGAGGCGCATGTGACACAGAGTAAACCTGTTGCGTTATGGGCTGTACCCCGCTCGATATCTACGGCGTTCGAGCGGGTCTTTGTGGAGAGGGAGGATTTCGAGGTACTACACGAGCCGTTTTCGGCCTCTTACTACTATGGAGAGGACCGCCCGAGCGACCGCTTCGCGGATGCCGCGCCTAAAGCCGAGTACAGCTATGAGAAGGTGCTCGAGGACGTCTTCAGGCCGCGCGATCAGCGTGTTTTCCTCAAGGACATGGCCTACCACGCAAAGAAGGTGTTGAGTCCCGAGTTCGCCTCGCGGTTCGTCAACACGTTTATCGTCAGGGACCCGAAGTACGTGTTGGTGTCGCTATACAAGATGTGGCCGGACTTTTCCCTGGAGGAGACAGGCTACGAGGACCTTTACAGGCTGTTCCGTTATGCGACGGACGCGGGAGAAGACGTTGCCGTGGTCGATGCGATGACCTTCTCGGAGAATCCGGCTGGGGTGCTTGCGGCCTACTGCGAGCATCTCGAGGTGCCTTTCACGGCTGGCTCCCTTACGTGGGAGTCGGGGGATGTGAGCAAGTGGGACAACTGGGAGGGATGGCATGAGGATGCCCAGAGCAGTACCGGCATAGAGCCTGCCGAGCGCAGGGACCCCGAGTTGCCCGAGGAGCTCGCGGCCGCCTACGAGCACTGTTTGCCCTACTACTACGAGCTGGCGGCGCATGCGATCCCATCCGTGGCGCGGCGGTCCGCCCTGGGACGTACGGAAGACGATGACAAGGAGAAGATCTTGCTGAGGACAGAGACTGCGATAGCCCCGCACGGGGGAGAACTTATAGATCGCGTGGTCCCCGAGGAGGAACGCAGGGAGCGGTCGATGGAGGCTGCGGAGCTACAGAAGGTGCCCCTGAGCCCGCGGGCCCTATCGGACCTACAGATGATCTCGACCGGGGTCTTCAGCCCCCTCGAAGGGTTCATGCTGAGCGACGAATACGAGAGCGTGGTAGAGGATATGCGCCTGGGGAGTGGCCTCGCCTGGAGCCTACCCGTCACTGTGTCCGTGGACGAGGGGCAGGCCAGAGAGCTGTCGGAGAACTCTGAGATAGCCCTGGTCGACGGTACCGGAGAGCCCGTGGCTACCATGGTGGTCAGGGAGCTCTACGGTTACGACAAGGAGCGCGAGGCCAGGATGGTCTACAGGACGACCGACGCCGACCATCCCGGCGTCGCCGCGGTCTACAGGCAGGGCGACATCCTACTCGGCGGCGAGGTCGAGCTCTTGCGTCCGCCGGAAGAGGGGCGTTTTCCCCGCTACTACTACACACCGTCGCAGCTCAGAGCCTCATTCGCCGAGAAGGGTTGGAAGAGGGTCGTCGGCTTCCAGACCAGGAACCCCGTTCATCGGGCCCACGAGTACATCCAGAAGAGCGCACTCGAGACGGTGGACGGGCTTCTCCTGAATCCACTCGTCGGGGAGACCAAATCGGACGACATACCGGCCGACGTGAGGATGAGGTCTTACGAGGTGATCCTGGACAGGTACTATCCGGAAGACCGGACGATGCTCGCCGTCTTCCCCGCGGCGATGCGCTACGCAGGCCCCAGGGAGGCGATTTTCCACGCCATCTGCCGCAAGAATTACGGCTGCTCGCACTTCATCGTAGGCCGCGACCACGCCGGTGTCGGCAGCTACTACGGCACCTACGACGCCCAACACATCTTCGAGGAATTCGAGCCGGAGGAGCTGGGGATCACACCCCTCTTCTTCGAGCACGCGTTCTTCTGCACGGAGTGTGGGGGCATGGGCTCATCGAAGACCTGCCCGCACGACCCAGACTCCCACGTCTTCCTCTCGGGGACGAAGGTGCGAGAGATGCTCTCCAGGGGCGAGTACCCGCCCCCAGAGTTCTCCCGACCCGAAGTGATCGAAGTGCTTATGGAAGGTCAGCGGGTCGAGAGCAGGTAGCAATCGGCTTTAAGCCTCTTGCTTGCTCACAGCTGCTAACGAATTCGTTTGATCACTACTCTCTGCCAACCTTCATTCCCCATCGGACGACGGTACCGCGCTCCAGCAGGCGGAAGGTCGCTTCGACCAGGATGCCGGCGAAGGCGATGGTAAATAGTCCTGCGAGGAGCTCCGGTGCCGGCAGGAAGTCGCCGGCGTCGTTGGTGAAGAACGTAGGCCCCCCGCCTGCAACGCCGAAGACGAGTCCGGCGAGCCTGCTCTGAGTCCGGAGATGGCGTGCGGCAAAGCTGCGGGTAAGAGTACCGCGCTGAACATCCCCCAGCCCCGCAGACCCAGGTTCTGCCCGACCAACATGATCGTGGGGTTGACGCTCTTGAAGCCGGCGCTCAGGTTGATGGCGGTGGGCAAGGTGACCGAGCAGACGGTAACCACGACCAGTGAAGTGGGACTCGTGTCGAACCAGAGCATGAGGAGCGGCAGGATGGCTATGGCGGGTACTGGATAGAGCGTCAAGGTCAGCAGCGTGAGCAGGTCGGCCCCGAT
>JAJNDJ010000205.1 GCA_021156345.1 Rubrobacteraceae bacterium
CCCTCCCTGTCGTAGAGGGCCGCGAGCTCCACAGGGTCTCCGGCGTCCCTCAGGTTGATAAAGTTCGTCCCTTTTACCACCCGCCCGGCGTCCACGTCGAGGCAGGGTATGATGCGGACCTTGAGGCTCATCGGGGGCCCTTTTCCCGCCTGCGCCCAGGACGAGCCGGGCGCTCCCCAAAGCGGGCGCGTACGTGGCGGTGCGTCGATGGCAGGGCCACGTTCGACGAGACGACGTTCACCGTTTTTCCGGCCTTTTCCTGGTAGCTCATTACAGGGTATTGTACGGGGCTACACGTAGGGCACACCGGCGTTGCCGCATTCTTCGGCCAGGCGCTCGCGCAGGGTGTTCCTCGCTGGTAGCAGGACGGAGCCCTCGTCCCCCGCGCCAACTACGATCGAGCCGTCCCTTCCCCTCCAGTGACGGTGGACGGTGTAGGCGGCGAGCGTTCCCTCCACCAGGCCGACCGTCCTGTCGAGCTGCGCGTGGGACATCGAAGCGGAGACGTCGAGCTTGGAGACGTCCACGTTCTCGGACGCGGAGATGTCAGCGGAGAGGTTGCCCGTCCTTAGCCTGAGGCCCGGCGTGTCCCAGAGGACCTCGATAGCACCCTTGAGCGCCGCCGCCCTGCTCTCCTTGTTGCCTTTACGGAACTTGGGGTCATCCATCGCCCGGAGCCGCTTTGCGAGGTCGCCGTTGTCAGCAACACCCGAGCGCTCCAGGGAGAGCACCTTCAGCGTCGCCGCGGAATCTACCTCCACGACCACGCTCTGTCCCCTCTCCCGTGGGAAAGGGTAGTCCGTGTACTCCACGCCGGCCTTCTCCAGCTCGGAGAGCAACTCCTCTGCGTAAGGCTCGCCGCCGAACATCCTGCGGCTCGCCGAGTAGGCAGGGAGGGCCACCTTCGAGAGGATGCGTTCGATCCTTCGCGTCCCCCTCTCGTTAGGGACCGCGAGCGGCGCGTCGACGCCGACGACAGTCCCCCGCCGCTCCGAGCCGTAGCCCTGGACCGTCTCCGCTATCTCCTCCGCGTCCGCCACGAACGAGTTGGCTATGATGCTCCCCCGCTCGTCCAGCACGACCAGGCAGGAGGCCTTCTCCCGCGCCTCGCCAGGCCTCCACGCCAGCGCGCAGCCTACAAACCTCAAGTTCCCTCCTTACCCGCGTCGTGTACGGCACGAGAGATCTCCTCGCAGACCTCCCGGCATACCGTCTCGTCCGTATGCTCGACCATTACCCGCACGACCGGCTCCGTCCCGCTCGGTCGCAAAAGGACGCGTCCTTGTTCGCCGAGAGTGTTCTCAGCCTCGGAGACAGCCAGCCGCACAGCCTCCGAGGCCGCGACGGCCCTCGCGGCCCCAGGCTCCTCGACCTTCACGTTGATGAGCGTCTGCGGATAGACCTCCATCGCCGCGGCCAGCTCGGAGAGCGGCCTGCCGCTGCGGACCATCACGTCGAGGAGCGCGAGGGCCGTAACGATGCCGTCTCCTGTCGTGGTGTGCCCGGCGAGGATCACATGTCCTGATTGCTCCCCGCCAAGTGAAGCGCCGAGCCTGTCCATAGCCTCGGCGACGTGCCTGTCACCCACGTCAGTGACCTCGTAGGCTATCTCCATAGCCTCCATGGCCTTGAAGAAGCCCAGGTTGCTCATAACCGTGACCACGACCTCGCCGGAGAGGACTCCACGTTTCTGTTTGTCGCGGGCGAGGACGGCGATGATCCTGTCCCCGTCGACGACGTTCCCCTGCTCATCGACCGCCAGCACCCTATCCGCGTCCCCGTCGAAGGCGAAAGCCACGTCGTGCCCTGAGGCGTCGAGTTCCTCGATGTGCGTCGAGCCGCATCCCTCGTTTATGTTCGTACCCGTGGGATCGGCTCCGGTCAGGGTGAGATCCACCCCGATCTCCTGGAACACCAGCGGCGCTACCTCGTAGGCCGCCCCGTTGGCGCAGTCCAGGAGTACCTTGACACCCTCGGCCGGCGGACGCAACTGCCGGAGCACCCACTCCGCGTACATACGTGTGGCGTCGGCGAGCACCTCGACTCCTCCGACCCCGCTTCCGGTCGGACGCCTAATTTCTCGGCCCAGCAGGTCCTCTATCTCACGCTCTTTCTCAGGGGAGAGCTTGCGACCTTCTCCCGAGAAGAATTTGATGCCGTTGTCAGGGTAGGGGTTGTGCGAAGCGCTTACGACGCCCGCGGCCGTGGCCTCGAGAGACGGCGCGAGGACCGCAACGCCTGGCGTGGGCAGGACACCCAGATCTACGACGTCGGCGCCACCGCTCGCAGCGCCGGCACACAGGGCGCTGGCGAGCATCTCTCCAGAGAGACGCGTGTCGCGTCCGACGAGGATCTTGGCCCCAAAGACACGGGATGCGGCGAGGCCGAGGCGCAGTGCGTCTTCGGGCAGCAGGCCCTTGTTGGCGACCCCGCGCACCCCGTCGGTGCCGAACGATATGGGCTCTCTGTTCAGTCGGCCTCCCTTACCATGCCAGGGTAGATCCTGAAGCCCTGGCGCCGCTTGTGCAAGAAAGACGTGTAGAAAGCTTCGGCCCCGAAGGCCGCGTACTCGATGTGCTCGTCCGGACTCATACCAGTTCCTTCTCCCCGTCTGTACGTAGAAAGGGCCCCTTCCGCCGCGCGAAAGGAGCCCGACACGAAGATCCGCTCTAGCAGGTTACCGCTTGGAGAACTGCGGGCGCTTGCGGGCCTTCTTGAGGCCGTACTTCTTGCGCTCGACGGCCCTGGAATCACGGGTGAGCATCCCTGCTGCCTTCAGCTCGCTACGGGCCTCCTGCGATTCTTCGGCGAGGGCCCGTGCTATACCGTGGCGAAGGGCCTCTGCCTGCCCGGTGGGACCGCCGCCTTCGATCTTGGCGACGACCTCGTAGCGGCCGGCCGAACCGAGGAGCTCGAGCGGCGAGCGCACCGCCGTGCGGTAGGCCGGACGCGGGAAGTACTCCTCCACGTCCCGGCCATTCACGGTGATCTTACCGTCGCCAGGGAGTATCCTTACCCGTGCAACGGCGGTCTTGCGCCTTCCCGTCCCGCTATATAGAGCCTCTGCCATTTACTTCACCTCGAGCGTCTGCGGGTCCTGGGCGGCGTGTGGATGCTCGGGACCCGCGTAGATCTTCAACTTCTTGAACTGCTTTCTGGCGAGGCGGGTCTTCGGCATCATCCCGTAGACGGCCTTGCGCAGGACCTCGGTCGGCTTGCGC
>JAJNDJ010000206.1 GCA_021156345.1 Rubrobacteraceae bacterium
GCCAGACGGCGAGTGTGATCTCCACCAGTCGTCACCAAACTCTAACCCCTGGGTACGGCTTGTAGATAGCTCCGCGCGGAAAGTAAACCCCTCCAGGCGTTTGCTGTTTCGCATCGACGCGAGCGTATCCATGCCAATCTGCAAATGCGCCCTCAGGGCACTTCACGCTCTCGGCAATTCCAACCGCTCGGCGCCACCCTCAGCCAGCACAGCGCGAAAGCGGAGTCCTGAGCCGTTTGCACTTTCTAGGATACGTAACCGTGAAGCGGCAGGGCATCTGATGAAGGTCTAGCTGCTAAGAATGTGGACGCCGGATTCTGCGAACGCCGCCTGTACGCGTCTCGAAAGGTCGCTCCAAGCTCACAAGTAGTTTCCATAAGAGGTCGAAAAAGACGTACGGCCACTCCCAATTCATCGGGAATTCATCTGGCACTGGTATTAGTACGGTCTGCAAGCGCATCCGTGTGCGCTAGCGAGAAGGCCAAACTCATTCTAGGGCGGTGAGAAGCAAGGAAGGGAGGAACAGTTGTTGGAGGCGTAGCAAAGGCTGCGGGCGCAAAGGTGCTTACGGGAACGAGGCCCGCGAGGAAAGCCCTCCCCAGGACTAATAGGACGTTGCTGGTAGCGTTGACACTCGTTGCTCTTGTTGCCTTCGCCGCCCTGATCGCAGCCTCCAATGTCCCCAGCGCGGAGCACTCCTCAGTGGGGAGTAAGGACTCTCAGTCAGGTGCGGTGACCCCGGTTTCCGAGCCTGGGGCGGCGCCTCAGATGAGCGAGGAAGAGGCCATCGACGCCTACGAGAAGCTCCCGCTCTCCTTTGTCCCCAACGAGGGCCAGACCGACGAGGCGGTGCGCTACTACGCCCAGGGTGCTGGCTATGGCTTCTTCTTCACCAAAGAGGGGGCTACACTTTCCTTCGCCGAGGGCAAAGGGCGTGGGCACGCGCTCGCCCTCGACTTCCTGGGCGCCAACCCCGACGCGCCGCTAACAGCCCAAGAGCGGCTTGCGGGCAAGGTCAACTACCTGGTGGGAGATGATCCGGCCAACTGGCAGAAGGGGCTTCCCACTCACGCAGAGCTCCTCTACGGGGGACTGTGGCCAGGGATCGACATGGCGGTGCTCGGGGAGGGTGGCAAGCTCAAGTACGAGTTTCACCTCAAGCCGGGCTCATCTGTTGATGACGTGCGGCTTGCCTACCGTGGTGCCGAGGGACTCAAGATAGGGGCTGGTGGGCAGCTACTTGTGCAGACGCCTCTGGGAATATTGGAGGACGCAGCACCGGTGAGTTACCAGCGCATCGGGGGCGAGCGCGTACCCGTGGAGAGCGGTTACAGGCTGACAGGAGATGGTGGCTACGGGTTCTCGGTAGGGGCTTACGACCCACACTACCCGCTCATCATCGATCCAGGGCTCGACTACTCCACCTTTCTGGGAGGGACGGATGGTGATCATGGCTCGAGCATCGCGGTGGACGGAAGTGGCAGAGCATACGTGACGGGGTTAACCTACTCCGCCGACTTCCCCACCACCGGCGCCTACGACACCTCCTACAACGGCGGCTTCGAGGATGCCTTTGTGACCAAGCTGCCAACCGGGTGAGTCGTCCTCCGACCATCGGTGCGTGGGCAACAAGGGAGGTAGGTCCCCTCGAGCGGGGGTCTGCCTCCTCTCGTCGGAGTACCCGAGATTGAGGATAGGCGACTCCTATAAGAGGGTAAGCTATCGGCTATCGACTATTGACGGATAATGAGAGCCGAACGCTAGCTGCTCCGTTCGCAGCGTTGCTTGGTTTCTACGAGCAGACCCTACAACAGGCGCAGGCGGAAGCGCAGTCGGCTTGCACGACCAAATCCGCATTGCGGATGAAGGGATAGGGAAGCTTATCCCCCATTGCTAAATCCTCATTACTTCTACTCGTGGGGTGCCTTCTTCCGAGAGTCGAGCGCGGAAACGCAGCTCGGAGCCGTTTGTACTTTGTAGGGTACGTAACGGCGTTACCGACCCCCAAAAGGCGGGGCAGCTGGTCGATGAGGGCTTTATACCCCTCATCAGCGAAATACCGGGGTTCATGGCTTACTATTGGGTCGACGCTGGGGATGGCGTGATGGTTTCTACAAGCGTCTTTGAGCATAAGGACGCTGAGGAGCAGACGAACTTTGTGGCTGGAGAGTTCGTGGCGGAGCATCTAGCACCCTTGCTGCCAAACCGACCCCAGATCTCAGCGGGTGAGGTTGTGGCATACAAGGGGAGCTCGTCGTAGGCGAGAAGCGCACAGAGAGAGAGTTCTAGAGCTAGAGATGTGAGCGAGCCGGGGCGTAGCAGCCCCGGCACTTCCCCTTTCTCTCATTCACCAAAGTGCGTGGAATAGAAATTCTCGGAAGTCTGGCCCGGCGGCGCCCTGCTCTAAAGCTCGCGGCCCCCGTGTAGGACGGACCGCGCAGAACTCTACCCCCAAGATCTACCTTTCGGTGGATGCCGCTCCACCCGGTCTCCCAATACCATCGCTAAGGTAACCTAATTGGAAGGAGACACCGTGTCTGCATCAGTGGTCAACTTCTCGATGTCCCTCGATGGGTATATCGCGGGTCCGAACGACGAACCCGCCAACCCAGGCGGCGACGGCTTCGACCGGCTGCACGAGTGGTACGTCACTCCGGACGGGGAGTTTTTCCGACCGTCCGGGCCGGCCGGACAATTGATCGACGAAGTCAACGGGTCCGGTGCGCTGCTGACGGGACGGCGTACCGCGGAGCAGGCCGATTACTGGGGTGGTGACATTCACGGCGCCCCGATCTTTGTGATGAGCCACCGCCCGCCTGGCCCATCGGTGGCCAACTACCCTCTGGTGACGTACGTGAACGACGGGATCGAAAGCGCGATGGCGCAGGCGAAGGCGGCCGCCGGGGACCGCAACGTGCAGGTGCACGGCGCGTACACGGCGCAGCGGGCGCTCGAAGCTGGTGTGGTGGACGAGCTGCAGATCCACGTGATTCCGGTGCTGTTCGGCGGTGGCCGCCGGTTGTTCGACGTGTTGCCGGCGCGCATTGAGCTGGAGATCGTTCGGGTGATCGACACACCGGAGGCCACCCACATCCGCTACCGCGTCCGTCGCTGAGCCGGCCGATTAGCGGCCACTTGGTGGTTGGTCGGGGTGAGGCTGGTGTCGGGCCGGGGGCAGCGGTGGCGCGCTCCCGTGCAGGTTCGTCAACGTCACCAGCGTTCTATGTTCCCCAGCTAGGCGCGGCCGGGGCGAAGCTGGCCCTACATCTTGCTCCTATTCACCGGAGTGCGTGGAAGGGGAATTCTGCGAACTTCGCCTAAGACCTGTTCGCGGAAGTTCGCCTTAACGGCCATGTAGGAAGCTAGTTGAGGGTCGGTCATAAATAGGAACGCCCTCGAAACTTGACCGAACGTGGGAAGCCTCCGAGGATAGCGTGTGTCCAAGCACGCGACTCCCGGAGGCGCATCCATGATCTATCAGGACAGTGTTCTTGTCCAACTCATTCGTTTGGTCGACCAAATCCCAACTCCTCAACCGCCCCCACGCCGCCCTCGCGGACGACCCATCTTCTACTCCGAGAAGCTCTTTATGAAGGCGCTTGTGATCATGATCGTCAGACGCTTGCACAAGGTG
>JAJNDJ010000207.1 GCA_021156345.1 Rubrobacteraceae bacterium
CGCTGCGCGATCTGGCGGGCTACCTTGCCCGTGCACCCCGAAGAGAACAGGAGACCCTTTGAGTGAGCAAGATAGCAACCCGCCGGTCTCGACAGGCGGAGGCGATGACGGGACGACGACACTGCTCGGGTCGGGACGGATTGGCAAGGACGACCCACGGATAGTAGTGCTCGGCGACGTGGACGAGGCGAGCTCTTTCCTCGGCCTGGCCCGCGCCGAGGCGGACGAGGAGGTCGGTGGGCTCTTGATCTGGCTGCAGCGCCTCCTCTACCGCGTCATGGGCGACGTGGCGATGCCGAAGGAGGACAACGCGGTCGGCGAGGATGACCTGAAGGTACTTGACGGCGCCCTCGAAGAATGGCGTGGCCGAACAGAGATCCCCAAAGAGTTCGTAATCCCCGGCGAGAGCCGGCCCGGCGCGCTCCTCGACGTCGCCCGCTCCGTAGCGCGCCGCGCGGAGCGTAGCCTGGTCGCCGCCGGATACGCAAACGAGCACCCCGACGCCGTGCGCGTCGTCAACCGCCTCTCCGACCTCCTCTTCGTACTCGCGCGCAACGCTGAGGGTGAGAAGACCCTCTCGAAGGGCTAGTGGGTACTTGGAGAGAACGCGCAGCGTATCGCAAGGTCGCCATTGACGGCGACTAATAAGCTCCTTTGTCGACAAAGAGGGCTCTAAAAGTGCGGGCCAAAAGCACGAGATCCAGCCATACGGACCAGTCGCGCACGTAGTGGATATCCATCTCGATCCTGTCAGTGAAGAAAGCGTGGTTGCGGCCGGAAACCTGCCACGGTCCTGTTACCCCTGGAGGTACACGCAGAATCTCGTCGCGCGCGTCCCCGATTTCTCCTGACTCGCGGGGTAGGTAGGGGCGAGGGCCGACCAGGCTCATCTCCCCGCGCAAGACGTTCCAAAGTTGCGGCAACTCATCCAGGCTGGTCCTGCGCAAGAATCGGCCGACGCGCGTAACACGGGGATCGACGCGTAGCTTGTGGTACTTTACATACTCTTCCCTGAGGCCGGCATCCTCGGCGAGCATGAGCTCCAGCACAGCCTCCGCTCCGGTCACCATAGTACGAAATTTGATGCACGGGAATGGGACACCGTCCTTGCCCATCCGCCAGTCCGTGTAGAAAACGGGCTTTCCAGACTCTGCATAGATGAGCAGGGCTATCCCCAAGAGAAGTGGAAGCACGAGGGCTCCGCCCACCACGGTAGCTGCAAGGTCTAGTGTGCGTTTCGCCCTCCGCGCCCAGGGGTTGAGGAGGTTGTACTTTATCTCCACTGCCAAGGTTCCAGCAAAGTCGCGGGCCGTCACCGCCGAGTTGGTAATACCGCCGAGGTGCGAGATGAGCAGAATGTGCCGGAAGCTGCGGCTAGCCCGACTAACGAGCCGTGCCAGCTGCGAGCGCCGGATGTAAGGCGTGGCGAAGATTATGGTATCCACGCCGCCACGGCGGGCGAGATTCTCGACCTGGGTCATGGTCTCGTCGTGGGAGAAGTCGTTGAGCGACTTCCCCGACAGCGTCAGACCCCGGTCGATGAGGGCCGCGGGGGCGTATCCCAGCGCCCATTCCTCTTCCAAGAGCTTGACAGTTCGGGCGCTCGTGTCCTTATCTCCTATGACGACCGCGGGCCTGCCCCAAATACCGAGCCTCCACATCCCCCACCGGGTCAAACCCTGCACCAGGGGGGATAGAAGCAAAAGGCCAACAAAGGCTAGCGCCAATAGCAGGCGGGGGAAGTTCTCGTAAAACCTGAGATCCGAAAACCTTGAGGCAATGTCCCCGAAGCCCAAGACTATGCCAATGGAAACGGCGGCGGCGGCACCGACCACGGAGTATGTGTGCCGGCGAAGCCTCTCCGCCGAGCTCAGACCGTACCCCGGATACAGCCCCATCAAAGAACGTAACCCTATCCACACCGCCACGGCGAAAATCCCAACCACCATAGCCGTCGTTCTGGGGTAGCCCTCCCACCCCATCAAGTTCCACCGGCCCAAGACGCGCTGTAGCTCGAAGGCCACCAGCCAGACCGGCACCGCCAGCAAGGCGTCAGACAATACGCAGACTAGGACAACCAGGGGTTGTCTCCAAGCCTGCGCCAGGCGGCGCCTTGGCAGCCGCACGTGGTGCGATGGGGGCTCTTCGGCCTGTCGGGCAGTAGTAGCGATACTGGGAACCTGACTCCTCCTCAACACCCTCTCCCCCTTAACCGATCATGATGGGACTTATCCGGAGTCATATACAAAACCAAAGCGCGAATTCTCCAGAGAATCAAGGTAGCCATCATCGCTTTCAGACGGACATACTTCGCTCGAGTTGTTCGGCTGTCCTTCGCTCCATTCCCCCTCCTGACCTTCGGCGAAGCTACTATCAGTAGACCATTACAGCCCCAGAGCTTCGGCCAATTGGCTGGCAAACTTCATACTTGGCAATTCTAAGCGTGATTCAATAGCCTTTCCCCTCGTTACTCGATACCACGCTGCTCGCCTATCGGCGAAGCACCTTAACCTTACTATAACGCAACATAAACTGAACGGATACACCTATTAATTACCCAAATCAATGATTTTAGCTGTTGCGAATGGCGCACGTTCTTGTTACGAATGGCCCTGCTGTTACAGGCTACCCAGCACCTCCTGCACTCCGACCACGATGAAGGGAATAACCGAGACGGCGAGGACCACGTTCGAGACGAGCCGGTTGCGGTACTCGGTGGCCACACGCTGGGAGTTCAGGAGGATGAGCAGCGTAACTGCCAAAAAGGGCAGGAAAAGGGCACCGAGCGAGGCGTAGACGATCACCAGCAGGACTGGCTCTCCGAAGGCGAGCAGGATCATGGGCGGGAACGACATCCAGGCAAGAAATCCCCGGAAGAATATGCTCTTTTCGGAGAGGTAATCGGATGCCTCCTCGTCCGGCACCTCGCGGATGGTGCGCACGCAGTCTGCGAAGAGGTGGGCGCCCCCGTTCCAGGCTCCGAGCATGGCGCCGGTCGCGACGGCCCAGAATCCGATGAGGAATGCCCAGCGTGCCAGGAGACCGAATCGGTCCTGCATGGGGTCTACCAACGCCAGTAGACCTTCGTCATCGCTTATGGATGTGCCTGTACCGAAGAGCAACTCCGCCCCGATAATCAGCATCGACACCATGAACAGGGCGGTTAGCGCGTAGCCCAAGGTCAGGTCAGTCCGCATGGTCGGGATCCAG
>JAJNDJ010000208.1 GCA_021156345.1 Rubrobacteraceae bacterium
GGCTCGTCGCCGCCCTGTTGCCATGTTTGGCTACCACCACGCCGGCCCCACGCGCCACGAATGCGGCCGCCGTGGAGACGTTTATGGTCCCCTTCGCGTCGCCGCCCGTGCCGCAGGTGTCGACGACGCCCTCGGGGGCCTCGACCTTCGCGGCGAAGCGGCGCATGGCGCGGGCGAAGCCGACGATCTCGGGTACTCTCTCCCCCCTGACGCGGAGCGCGGTAAGGAGTGCAGCCGTGGCCGCAGGGGGAACATTACCCTCCATGATCGTCTCCAGCGCGCGTTCCGCCTCGCCCTGGGTCAGGACCTCCCCGTCGACGGCTCTGCGAAGCGTCTGGCGCAGCACGGGGCCGGCTCAGAGCCCCAGGAAGTTCTTCAGGAGGTCGTGACCGCTTCGGGTCAGGATGCTCTCGGGGTGGAACTGGACGCCCTCGACGGGGTACTCGCGGTGCCTGAGGCCCATGATCGTACCGTCTTCGGTGCGGCTGGTGACGACCAGGCATTCCGGGACAGAACCTGGCTCGATGACGAGCGAATGGTAGCGTGTAGCCTCGAAGCCCTGGTCCAGGCCTTTGTAGACCCCCCTGCCATCGTGCATTATCCTGGCAGTCTTGCCGTGGACGGGCTCGCCGCGCACTACCTCGGCGCCGAAAGCCTGAGCGATGGACTGGTGTCCGAGGCAGACGCCTAGAGTCGGGATGCGCTCACCTACCTCCTCGATCAGCTCGACCGAGACACCAGCCTCGTTCGGCGTGCAGGGACCGGGTGAGACTACTATCCTATCCGGATGGAGCGCGGACACCTCCTCCGGCGTGACCTCGTCGTTGCGCCGCACGAGGACCTCGGCCCCGAGCTCCCCAAGGTACTGGACCAGGTTGTACGTAAAGGAGTCGTAGTTGTCTATAACGAGGACCCGCATAAGTGGAGCGATTGTAGCGGATAAGCCGCCCGTGAACAGGGAGGAGAAGCCTTGACTTTGCTCCTGACCGAGAACGAAGTCGAAGACCTTCTCGACATGCCTTCGACGCTGGATGCCGTCGAGTCGGTCCTACGCCAGCATGCAGAAGGACGCGCCACCAACCGCGCCCGGCGCCGCGTAGCCCTCCCTACGGGCGGACTCAACTACATGGCCGCAGGGGCCCCCGAGATCGGGGCCCTCGGACTCAAGGCCTACACCGTCGCGCACACCGGCGCCCGTTTCTACACCATGCTCTTCGACCCCGAGGGCGGGGAGCTTCTCTCTATCATGCAGTCAGACAGGCTAGGACAGGTGCGCACAGGCGCGGCAAGCGGGGTGGCGACCAAGTACCTCGCCCGAGAGGAGGCGAACACTTTAGGCATCTACGGGGCCGGCTGGCAGGCCGAGAGCCAGCTAGAGGCCATAGCGGCCGTAAGGGACCTGGACCGGGTAATCGTCTACAGCCGCAGCGAGGAGTCGCGCAAGGAGTTTGCGGAGAAGATGGGCGGGCGGCTGGGGATGGAGATAGAGACGACCCACGCGGCCGAGGAGCCTGCAGCCCAGGACATCGTCGTCACCGTGACGTCATCGAGGGAGCCCGTGCTCCTCGGCGAGTGGCTCAGGCCAGGGGCGCACGTCAACGCCGCCGGGTCCAATTTCCTGTTCAAGGCCGAGATCGACCGCGAAGTCGTCAGGCGGGCGAGCTTCGTGTGCGCCGACTCGCGTGAGGAGCTCGGTCTCGAGGCAGGGGACCTGATGCAATCCCTGGAAACCGGCGCCATCCTGCCAGAGGCCGTCTACGAGCTCGGCCAGGTCATCGCCGGACAGGTGCCGGGCCGCCGCGGCCCTGAGGACATAACCCTCTTTGCAAGCCAGGGCCTGGCCCTGGAGGACATGGCCGCAGCCCGCGTGGTCTACGATCGCGCGGTCGAGCGCGACGTGGGCAGAGATATTGCGTTTTAGGACGAGACCCGTACGGGCGGGTTTCAAACCCGCCCGTACAGGAGCGCCCCTACGTTCCTCGTCGCTGGTGCGGTTGTGAGCGATGCTCACGCACATCACCGGCCGGCGCTTCGCGCGCCGCGGCTCGCGGTGCTCGGTGTGTTTTTCGCCAACGGCGTCGTGATCGGGACCTGGGTCGTCAGGATACCCGCCGTGCAGCAGCGACTAGGCCTCGGCGAGGGGCTCCTTGGCGTCGCCTTGCTCGGGGCTGCGGTTGGGGCTCTGGCCGCCATGCCGCTTGTCGGGGCCCTGGTCTCCCGCTTCGGGAGCCGGCGCGTCGTTGGTACGACGGCGCTCTTGCTCTCCCTCTCGCTCGTCACGCCGGCGCTGGCGCCGAACCTGTTCTTGCTCATGGCCGCCCTCATGCTACTAGGGGCGGCGAACGGAGGGCTAGACGTCTCGATGAACGCTCAGGCCGTCGAGGTCGAGAGAGGGTACGGGCGGCCGATCATGTCCTCTTTTCATGCGGCCTGGAGCTTCGGAGGCCTCGCCGGAGCCGCTCTCGGCGGACTCCTGGCTTCCCTCGGGGTGGGCCCCCTGCCCCATTTCTCTGCCGTGGCCATCCTCTCTGCGATAGCGTTCGTCGGTGCCTACAGGGCGCTCTTGCCTTCGCACGCCGATGCCTCTGAGGAAGGGGCGCCGGCGTTCGCCCGTCCGACGCGGGCTCTGTTCGGGCTTGGGATCATCTCGTTCTGCGTCCTCCTCGGGGAGGGCGCGATGGGAGACTGGAGCGCCGTCTACCTGGACAACACCCTCGGGACAGGCCCGGGCTTCGCGGCCGCGGGATACGCTGCGTTCTCCGTCTCGATGGCCTTTGGACGCCTCTTCGGCGATGGGTTCACAGAACGCCTGGGCCCGGCCACGCTCGTCCGCTCGTGCGGAGCTCTCGCCGCCGTAGGACTTGGCACCGCGCTGGCCGTAGGGCACCCTCTCGTCGCACTCGTCGGCTTCGCCTGCGCCGGCGCCGGTTTCTCTATAGTCTTCCCCGCGGCCCTCAGCGCCGCGGGCCGCACCGAGGGTATGACCGCAGGGCCAGCCCTGGCTGCCGTCTCCACAACAGCTTACACAGGCTTCCTCGTCGGCCCGCCCTTTATCGGGTTCCTCGCCGAACTGACAGGCCTCGGCCAGGCCCTCTACCTCGTCGTAGCCCTCAGCGTCGCCATCGTAGTCTTCGCCGGAGCCGTTAAAACAGGGGGAGGCAAAGCACAGTAGTCCTGTACAATGCCAGCCTCAAACAAAGAGCT
>JAJNDJ010000209.1 GCA_021156345.1 Rubrobacteraceae bacterium
CGTGCTCTCGAAGGAGGCGGCGAACATGGCGTTGCTCGCCAGGAGCCCGGGCGCTACGAACTGGACGTAGGGCTGGCCGTTGATGCCTCCCTGCTGGATAAACGCCCCGAGCCCGAGCCCGAGGGCCGCCAGATAAATGAGCGGTTCGACGAAGTTGGGGAACAGGATGGTCTTCCAGTACTTCCGAAAGATGGTGATGTTGCGCTGCCACACCCTGAACGACCCGCGCGCCGAGGGTATCCTTATCGTACCCACTATTCGACCAACCTCCTCCCCGTGAGCCGCAGGAAGACGTCCTCCAGCCCTGCCTGGCGGTAAACCGTGTTCTCGATCTCCGTCCCGGAGCTCCGCACCCGCTCCAGGAGGGCATCAGCGTCGTCGGTGTAGGCGAGGATCGACTCATCGCCGGTACGCTCGACGGCGTCTGATGCCGCCTCGAGAATGGGAACGAGCTCTTCGAGAGACCTGTGGTCCGCCCTGAACTCCAGGACCTGCGGGCTGACGTGCTCTTGGACCAGCGCCCCCGGAGTTCCTTCGGCGATGATCAAACCCCCTTCCATGATGACGAGCCTGTCGCACAGCCGCGCAGCCTCCTCCATGTAATGGGTGGTGAGGATGAGGGTCTTGCCCTCTACCGTGAGCTCGCGTAACCGGTCCCAGACGAGCAGGCGCGCCTGCGGGTCGAGCCCCGTAGTCGGCTCGTCGAGGACGACGATCTCGGGGTCGTTTAGCAGGGCCCGGGCGATGAGCAAGCGCCGCTTCATCCCGCCAGAGAGCTGCTCGACCGTCGCTTCGGCCTTCTCGGAGAGCTGCATGAAGTCGAGAAGCTCCTCCGCCCTCCTGAGTACTAGCTTGCTGGGAAGGTCGTAGTACCTGCCGTAGATAAGCAGGTTCTCCTCTACCTTGAGCTCGTCGTCGAGATTGTTCTCCTGGGGGACGACCCCGATGCGGCGTTTGATCTCCCGCTCGTGGTGGTAGACGTCGAGGCCGGCGACGGCGAGTTCTCCGCCCGTCGGTATTACGGCCCCGTAGATCATCTTCATGGTCGTCGTCTTCCCAGCCCCGTTAGGGCCGAGGAAACCGAAACACTCTCCACCGAAGACCCTGAAGTCGACACCCTTGACCGCCTCGAAGCCCGAGTAGCTCTTCTTCAAACCTCGCGCTTCAAGAGTCGACTCCCCAGACAGAGTCCCCTTGGTTCTCTCCGTCTCCGTGTTCAACCGCCAACCTCTCTATATTCTTGGAAACGTTCACCAGTCCCGACCCCGGGAACCGCCGCTACTCGCCAGAACCGGCCAGCGTTTCGGACCACGCCAGGGTCGGGGAAGATCTCGGGAACGACACTTATACTACCGTATCTCGGCTCTCGGACCAGGGCCAGGACACCAGCGTCCCACGCAGTATAAGGCCAGCCAGGCTCACTGCCATCAGCGGAGAAACTTTGCCAACCATTAAGAAATGTTCACTAACTCCTCTACCGCTTTGCGAAAAGTGCTGCTAAAATCTCGCGCATGTTTCGTTCGGCGAAGCGGCAGCGACGCGGTTCGTGTACAGCTTTTGCGCAGGTGGGAGGAACGGAGAGGGCACATGGGCAAAAGATCTGATCGACGCAAGTTCAGGAGGCGACGCAGGTGGGCGGCGTTCTTCCTGCTGTTGTCGCTCACCCTTATGGTCTTCGGTGTAATGTTGTTGAGTGGGATGGGCTCCCCTGACCAGCAACCCTCCGCCTCCGGTGGGGTAGAGAGGGCCACGGTGGAGAGGGCGGCTTCTGTGCGCGTGGCCGAGGCCCCTGAGGCTGCAAGCGGGCAGAAGGAGGAAAGGGCGCAGTTCCTGGCCTCAGAAGAAGAGGACAAGAAGACCGCGGCCGAGAAGAACGAGGCCGCACAGAAGGCGGATGAGAAAGAGGCTGCAAGTCATCAGGTGGCCCAGAGGCCCGACCAGAAGAAGCCGTCTGGGATACCGACGCCGCCCACGAACGACCTGTGGATGTCCATCCCGGCACTCGGGCTCTACGACAACTACGTGACCAACTCTGGTGCCCATTCCGCGATGGATTATGGGGCCATCAAGTTGCCCCATACGGCCTTCCCCTGGCAGGACAACGCGAACACCTACATTGCGGCGCACAGGCTTGGGTGGCCTGGCACGGCGAGCGACCATCAGTTCTACAATCTGCCGCTTCTGGCTGAGGGGGATGTAATCTACCTCGGCGACGTCAACGGGACTACCTACACTTACGAGGTTACGGGGTTCAAAGAGATAACGCCGGATGAGACGTGGGTAACCACTCCCCAGGGAGGAAGGGACATGCTCTCGTTGCAGACGTGTATAGAGAACTTCGGTGACTACTGGACGATGGGCCCGAACTGGTACGTGCGCTACATCGTTCAGGCCGACAGGGTCTCCGTGGACGTCGCGAAGTAAGCATTTCAGCAAGTCAGCTCTCTGTCCTCGGCTATAGCCTCACGCTCCAAGCCTAATGCCCGACCCGCAGCAGGTCGATGCCTCTGTCTATAGTGACAGGACGTCGCCGGGCGCAGCGCCCCTCGCAGATGGGCCCACTTTCTTTGGTAAGACGCGCAAAAGCGTCTATACTTGCCGCTCCTGTCACGGTGGCGGGTTCTGGTACTTCGAGTAGGAGGGAAACTCACATGGCACTGGTTACGATGCGCCAGCTTCTGGACGAAGCGGCGAACGGTGGCTATGGCGTCGGGGCGTTCAACGTCAACAACCTGGAGCAGGTACAGGCGATCATGGAGGCCGCGCGGGAGACAGGGTCTCCCGTCATCATCCAGGCTTCGCGAGGAGCGCGCAAGTACGCCAACGACCGCTTTCTGTACCACCTCATGGAGGCCGCGACGGAGGTATACCCCGAGATCTCCGTCGCCCTGCACCAGGACCACGGTAACTCCCCCGAGACTTGCAAGAGCGCCATAGATCTAGGCTTTACCAGCGTCATGATGGACGGTTCGCTCATGGACGACGGCAAGACACCCGCGGACTTCGAGTACAACGTAAATGTCACGCGCGAGGTGGTCGAGATGGCGCACGAGTCAGGCGTCACAGTAGAGGGCGAGCTAGGGACGCTCGGCGGCATAGAGGACGACGTTGGCTCGGGTGAGGTGAACCTGACGGATCCCGACCAGGCCGTGGAGTTCGTCGAGCGGACGGGGGTAGACGCTTTGGCGGTCGCCATCGGGACG
>JAJNDJ010000210.1 GCA_021156345.1 Rubrobacteraceae bacterium
GCTATGTCCCCCGCTCCGACCAGCGTCACCGTCTGCGTCTGAGAGGCGCCCGGCGTGGCCGTCAGCACGGCCGCCATGCATGCCAGCAGCATCGCCGAGGCCATCGCAACCACAACAAGAACGGTCTTGCTCATCCCCTTCATCCTTCCTTGTGTGGGGTGAAGGAGAAAAGTGAGAACCCCCGCCCCGTTAGCTAGCGGAGCTAGTATGACAGCATGCAAGAACTAGAGCAACTTCGTAAAACTCCGCCAAGGCGAAGTTCCGAGAATTTATCTTCTAGGCACTCGGGTGAATAGGGGCGGCTATGCTTGATTCTCTCGGACGTAGCTGCGGGTCAACCCTCCTGCCCTGCCTCCGGCCCCGCGCCCGCGGGAGGTTGCTCCCGCGCAGCATACCGAAACAACAACGCCGATCCGACAAACAGCGCGGCGTAGAACCCATTCAGGATCAAGGTCCCCAAGACTCCCGGCGCTGAGACGGGTAGCCTTCTGGTCATGGCGACACCTCGTTACGTCGCCACTGGAGCACAGGGCTCTTTCTACTTCAACAAAGTACCGAACAATTGTAAGAGGGCCGGGCGGTAGGATGCTAGGGCGAACCGACGCTGCAAGTGGGTGGCGCGGGACTAACGTTTGTTAGAACATGAGTGCAGGGGAAGGAAGCACACCGCGACCCAGGCCGTGAGGAGGACAGCGATGCCCCAAGAGCATGTCGTGAGCGTAGATCCATCCAAGCCGCTTAGCGAGGAGCCAGAGACGGGCCACAATCGCTGGCACGAGGCCATAGAGCCGGTGGTGGAGGTAGATCCCGGCGACACCATGGTGTACGAGACGCGCGACGCCTTCGACGGACAACTGAACCGTGAGTCGACGGCGGAGGACGTGGGGAACCTAGACCTGAGCGGGGTCCATCCCCTCACGGGGCCGGTCTTCGTCAAGGGAGCTGAGCCGGGCGACCTGCTCGAGGTCAAGCTGGTAGCAGTGGAGGCAGATCCGTGGGAGCAATGGGGCTACACGGTCGAGGTGCCAGGCTTCGGCTTCCTGCGCGACGAATTCCCGGAGCCATACATCGTCCACTGGCGGCTGCATGGCAACGAGTACGCGGAGTCTGAGCAGCTCCCTGGTGTGCGCATCCGGTGCAACCCGCACCCTGGTGTCCTCGGGCTCGCTCCCAGCGCTGAGCTGCGCCAGCGCGCCACACAAAGGGAGGGCGCGCTAGCCGAGCGTGGCGGGTTTGCTCTGCTACCCGATCCGGGAGGCGCTGTGCCGACCGATGAGGTGATCGCAAGAGAGGGGCTCAGGACCATCCCGCCGCGCGAGACGGCTGGGAATATAGACATCAAGCAACTCTCGCCGGGCACCACCGTCCTGTTGCCCGTGTACACGGAGGGCGGGCTGGTCTCAACCGGCGATGTCCATTACGCGCAAGGTGACTGCGAGGCCTGCGGGACGGCAATAGAGGTGAGGACCCGCGTGCATTTGCGCTTCGGGATCAGGAAGGGCGAGGCAGAGCGGCGGGGCATCCAGGACCTTCAGTATTTCCGGGACGATTACTTCACCGCCCCTGAGCTGGCCGCTCCGCGCCGGTTCTTTGCCACTACCGGCATCGGGGTGCACAAAGACGGCACGAACGAGAGTGAGGACCTGAGCCTCTCTGCCAAGAATGCGCTGCTCAACATGATCGAGCACCTCGAAACGCGAGGGTTCGACCGTCAGCAGGCCTACGCGCTGTGCAGTGTGGCGGTGGATCTGCGCATCAGCCAAGTAGTAGATGTGCCCAACCTACTAGTGAGCGCCCTGCTCCCGTTGGACATCTTCATGTGAACTTACTAGAAGGTTGGCGGCGGAGTGGAACGCCCGCTAGTATTACACCCTTGGATTCGCCTTCTCGCGGTCCTCGCGTGCTTCTCTCTTGCCCGTGGCTAAAGCGCTACGTTCATCTCCATGCCCCGATTCTCGGACCACGGTGCGGAATGTCAAGCCTAGCGGCGTTGTCCCCACTGGCGTGAGCCCACAAGAAGGCAGTTGAACCCGCTCCCGATGGTGCTGCCCCGGCCTTATAGGGGTGGGCTATGCAGGATGTTATCAGAACGTCGGGCGTAGGGAGTTCTCGGAAATAGTTCGCTCATTGGTATACCGCCGGCCGAGGCGGTCTCAGCGGCTCCAGTAGCCGTAGGCTCTGGTAGCGAGTTCGACGTACTGGTTGATTGACGCCCGCGTCTCGCCGCCTGACGCCGCATGAGCCTAGAACAACGATGTGTAGTGCGTGCCTCATCGTGCTCAACGGGAGCTTCCTGGTCGGTGTAACGCAGCATCGGGTGCCCCAAGACTCAACTCGCGGCCAGCTTGTGCTCCGGACAATCGGCCCTCAGCTCGGAGCCGGAGAGCGGCACGTCCAGCAGCGCGCAGTGGTGCGATGAACTCTCGCCAAAATAGGCGTCAGGACGAAAGAACCCGCAGGTCACGCACATCCTCGCTACGGTTATCAGGCCGGACTTCTGCAAGGAGGCGATCAGACCCATAAGGAAGCGCATCACCGCCTCCTTCTCCTCGGTGGAACGATCCTCTAGGTGCTCTTCGACAATGTTCGCCCAGGCAGCGAGTTCCCGCGCCGTGTGCTCCCCGGCGGGGGTCAAGCGTAGCGTCGTGACGCGCCTGTCGTGCGGCCAGGTTTCCTTGCGGATCAAACCCTTCTTTTCCAACGAACCGACGGCGTCGCTCACCGTGGCCCTGGTGATGTCGAACTCCCGGGCGAGCTGGCTCACGCGTCGGAGTGAGGCGCCGTGGTGGAGTAGGTGGACGAGGAATCGGGCTTGTATCGGGCTCAGACCACGCTCCTGAGCCTCCCCGCGGAGGAGGATCCGGAAGACCTGGGAGAGCCTTTCGAGCGAGGCGACGATCTTCTTGTCTACATCCTCGTGCTGAGTGGACGGCTCGAAGACAGACCGGTGTGTACCCGCCGCAGAACGCCCCCGCGCTACGCCCAAGCTAGAAATCCCCTTCCTTTGTGTACGGTTGACTCCAGAGGGCGACTTGCAAGGTTACCGACTTGAACCAGGCGTCGTGCATCTTCTCGACCACGTCGGCGGCATGACCCCCTTTGGCGAGGAACTGCTTGATGGTCGCCGTGATCGGGTAGACGAAGGCGATTACGTACCG
The DNA here is from genome assembly GCA_021156345.1 of Rubrobacteraceae bacterium. The sequence goes on from JAJNDJ010000210.1 coordinate 3,159, forward strand.
CAATGGAATGTGCTCCGGGGTCTCCTCTGCC
>JAJNDJ010000211.1 GCA_021156345.1 Rubrobacteraceae bacterium
CGCCGTTCAACACGACAGCCTTCCTGACCGCGGCCGCGAACATCGGGATCAGCCCTTCCAGGGCGGCCCGTATAGCCGAGGATCTGTACACCGACGGCTTCATCTCTTATCCCAGGACGGACAACACCGTCTACCCGCGCTCGCTCGACCTGCGCGAGGTGCTGGGGTACCTGGGTAGCGTCGAGGGGGTCGGCCAGCACGCCAAGAGGCTGTTCTCCCAGGAGAAGCTTTCGCCCACGCGCGGGAAGAAGGAGACGACGGACCACCCCCCGATCTACCCGACCGGCTACGCGTCGAAGAAGTCGATGCGGGATGACCGGTGGAAGATCTACCAGCTCGTTGTAAGACGCTTTCTCGCCACCCTCTCAGCCCCGGCGAAGACGTTGCGTACGACGCTGCGTTTCGACTCGGGCGGCGAACCGCTCGTCACGGGCGGGACGGTCGTCACGGAGGAGGGTTGGCTCGGTGTCTACCCTTACAGCAGGCGCGCAGATGAGGAGATACCTGACCTCGCCGAGGGCGACGTCGTGCAGGTGATCGGTAAAGAGATCCTCTCCAAAGAGACCCAGCCTCCGGGCCGTTACGGTGCGGGCCGCCTCATAAACGTGATGGAAGACCTTGGACTCGGCACGAAGGCGACGCGCCCTAGCATAATCCAGAACCTCTACGACCGCGGCTACGTCCACGATGACCCGCTGGTCCCTACCGAGAAGGGTATTGCCGTGGCGCAGGCACTCACGGACTTTGCCTCCGAGATCGCCTCGCACGAGATGACCGCCGAGCTGGAGCGAAGCATGGATGAGATCTCAGAGGGCAAGGTCAGCAAGGACTCCGTTGTCGACTCGTCGCGCGACGTGCTTCGCAGAGTCTACGACCATCTCCAGAGCTCCGAGACCGAGTTCGCGGACATCGTGTGGGAGGGCATAAGGACCGACGAGACAATAGGCAAGTGCCCCGAAAGCGGACACGACCTGATAATCCGCCGCAACCGTAAGAGCCGCAAGCGCTTTGTCGGCTGCACGGGCTACCCAGACTGCAGGGTCACCTACCCGCTCCCGCAGCGGGGTGAGATCATACCCCTCGGTACCCGGTGCGACGCCTGTGGCTCTCCAGAGATAAAGGTGCTTGGAGGGAAGCGTCCCTGGGTAACATGTATTAATATGGATTGCCCTAAGAAACAGGAGCAGCGTGAGGCCGCCGAGAAGGCGAAAGAGGGGGGTGAGGGCTCATCGACACAGAGCGCTCAGGAACTTCAGAAGTCCACCACATAGAGAGCAGGCTCGACCTAGACCTGGCCGATGAGCCCCCTTTCTATAGACCTACTGCGTATATCCGCGCTACCGGTTACCTTATTATCCTCGCCATCATCGTTGTGGTCTGGTATTCTGCCGTATATAGTTGAGTTAAGATATTGTTAAAAGGTGAGTAGAGTTTGCCCCCGATTATTGGCATAACGGCGACGTTGAAAGAGGATGTGGAGGCGATTGCGGAGCGTCCGCTGGGCAGATTCGTGAGGACCGACCTTGACTACATCGAGGGTGTCGCGGGGGCTGGGGGCGCACCCGTGGTCTTACCGCCGACGGGGGATGAGGGGGCTGCTGAGGCGGTGATCCACAGCCTAGACGGGTTGCTCTTGAGCGGCGGGAGCGACCTGGATCCCGGCTATTACGGCGAGGAGCCGGTACCCGAACTTGGGGTAACGCTCCCCGAGCGGGATGCTTTCGAGATGACGCTGGTGAGATTAGCCTTGCGGCGTGGGATGCCGGTCTTCGGGATCTGCCGGGGGATGCAGGTCCTGAACGTGGCCCTTGGAGGTACGCTGTACCAGGACCTTCCTTCACAGTGGGCGGGGGATGTGCTCAAGCACAGGCAGGACACTCCCAAGTGGCAGCCCGCGCACCAGGTAAGGGTCAGGGAGGGGTCCTACATTGCCGAGGTCATGGGCCGCGAGGTTGTAAAGGTCAACTCTTACCACCATCAAGGGGTAAGAGTCCTCGCCGAAGGGCTGGTCGCGACGGGCCACTCTACTGATGGGGTGATCGAGGCCCTTGAGGCCGGGGACCTCTCCGAGCGGTGGCTGCTCGGCGTCCAGTGGCACGCCGAGGCGATGCGCGGCGCCGGTCCTCAGCAGGAAAGTCTTTTCGAAGCGCACGTCTCGGCGGCGGAGCGGCACGCCGTGCGCGAGGCTGCGGCCTAGCTGGAAGGCCAGCCGCAGAGTACGCGGAGGGGCATCTTCGTAACGATCGAGGGCCCTGACTTCTCGGGCAAGTCCACCCTGGTACGGGCCATCAGACCACTGCTCGAAGGTTCGAGACCTTCGACATACTTCACCCGCGAGCCAGGCGGCACCCCGGCGGCCGAGATCATCAGGGAGGTCGTTCTCGACCCTGGGACAAAGATGGACGCCTGGACGGAGGCGTACTTGTACGCGGCAGCCCGCGCTGACCACGTGCGCGCTACGATACTCCCGCGTCTCGAAGCCGGCGAGAACGTGCTCTGCGAGCGGTACCTGGACTCCAGCCTCGCCTACCAGGGCTTCGGAAGAGGGCTCGGCGTCGAGGCGGTACGTGCCCTGAACGCTTATGCCGTCGGGACCGTCGTGCCTGACAGGACTTTCTATCTGCGGCTCGACCAGGACGAGAGGGAGCGGCGGGCAAGGGAACTCGGGATCCCTCCAGACAGGATCGAGGCGGTAGGCACCAGCTTCATGCGGCGTGTGGAGCAGGGTTTCGAGGAGTTGGCGCGTCTGGAGTCCGAGAGGATCGAAGTCCTCGACGCTTCGCTCTCGGCGGAGGATCTCGCCAGACGAGTGGTGGGTAGGATGCGCGACCTGCAATATACTCGTGAGGCTGATGGCTGACTGGCAGGACAGGTTCGAGGACGTACTCGGAAACGAGACGGCGTTGCGGCTCCTCGGGCGGGCCCTAGAGACCGGCGAAGTCTCGCAGGCGTATCTATTCCACGGGCCTCCAGGCGTGGGCAAGCGGATGGTCGCGCTGAGGTTCGGGGCCGCGCTGGTGGCCGGAGGCGACGAGGCGGCGGAGGAAAGGGCGCTCAGGGGACTGCATCCTGATCTGACGGAGATAGTACCCCAGGGGGCGTTCACGACCATCGGGCAGGTGAGGGAGATAGTGCGTCTGGCGGCGAGCCGGCCTTTCGAGGGTGCGCGCCGG
>JAJNDJ010000212.1 GCA_021156345.1 Rubrobacteraceae bacterium
ATCACTACTCCCGCAGCACTATGCCTATGAATACAAGGGAAAGCGATATCTGCGTGAGGGCAGTAGCTACCGCGTAGAGGACATACGATGATCCAGTTGCGTCGCCGGAGGGCCACATAGTCTGAGTGGGACAACAAAACAGAGCGAGGACCGCTTAGGCTCCGATCCCTCTCTTGCGTGCCGAACGTCCGAGAACTCCGTTAAGGCGACGTTCCGAGAATTTCTCTTCTACGTCGTTGAGTGAATAGGGCCAGCGAAGCTCGGAAGGGCCACGGGTTGATGTGGTACCAGGCCGAGCAAGGGCCGAGCTCGCGCCGGACGATAGATGTGTCCCTATCGGCGGAGACATTGGTGACCCGCACCTCTACGCTCTGGCGTCCCCTATCGCAGTCCAGCACTTCCGGTGGTATGCGCACTGCGTATGCCCCCATTACCAGCAAGCCGGACAGCAGAACTCCGAGCACCACCCCCGCTAACACCAGCAACGTCTTCATGCTCCCTGCTCTGCTCCAGGGGCGCTGGAGCTGTTCGGCCACGCGGGCGTCAGCAGGTGGAGCCGCTTTATTCTGTGCCAGGGGAAGAATAAGATCCTATAGTCGCTGAGATCGCTCTGGTCTTGGTAGCCAAGCAGGATGCCACTTTCGTCTGCTCCCTCCAACGTGTAGCTGCTCTGCTGCTCCTCGCGGAGCTCTTCCCTTCTCACGAACTCCACCTCTATGGGCTGGTCGACCCAGTCGTCAAGGTCTGCAGCCACTATGCCTCCTCCTGTACTCTCGAGACATCTAGTCAGCCCCTATGTGCTCTTCCCGCGCACGCTCGTGGCGCGCAAGACGCTGTTCCAAACCTGGCGGTGACACCACACCGTACACTCGCCCGTCCCTGGCTCTGGCACGTGATCCATCGCCGCATCCATTCCCACTATTCCGCGCTTCTCCCCGCAGGCCACAACAACGGCGACACCCTTTCTCACCACCGGGCCAGTGGAGGAAATTCTAGGTATGGTCAGCCGCGGCCCGACCAGGAGCCACCCCGTCACCAGGATCGCCCCGATCAGCACGGGCTCCGCAAGCACCCGAAGCCTTCGTAGCACTGGCAGCGCTGCTCGTCAGGGGCGGTCAGGACGCTGGCTTCGCAATCGTCGAGTTGATGCGAGGACCAGGAACCGGATCGATCCGATTGCTCTCTTCTCCGAAGGTCAAGAAATATTTCGGCGAAAGTAGAAATACCCCGCTTAAATTCATTGCCGACCGCTACCGTGCAAACAGCGAAAGTTAGGGATGGTGGTCAGTGGCAAAAATCCCTAGCAACCAGGCAGTATTATCCACGAATGCTAAGGAGTAAAGTGAAATACCTGCGACTTTGCCATCAACGATGTGGTGGATGCTGACCCCTCTCACAGGACCGGGGCTCTCAGGCTCGTCTCTAAGTGTAAAGGTAGCTTCCCAGTGGGCGACCACCTTATCCCCTTCTGCGATGATCTCCTCGACGTCAAAATGACGATCGTCTGTGACGGAGTCCTAAGCGTCCGTCATCGATTATCTCGTTCGCTATCTCCAGGTTCCCCTCGTTCCAAATCTCCTCAAAGAAGCGCCGGACGATAGCCTTGTTCTCCTCGGACATACGCAGCTACCCTTTCCCTATTGACCACCTATCATCATGCGGTCTTTGTTACCAGATACATCTCGCCTTAAACAACTTCCTTCATAGCAGGGGACAACCTCGCGCCCCTCACAAGTGGACTATTTCGGACACTCTTTGACGATGACTTCCGCGAAGTCGTCTTCCACGCACTTGATTTAACTAGGCTGGGGAGGTGCTTCGCCGCAAAAGATTCATCGAGAATTCATCGCTGTGGGCTACGGTTGCCAGAAAGAACGAGCACGAGAAGAAGGCGAACCAATGGCTGCTCTAGCTGCTAGAACCGAAGTCCGCGAGCTAAACCCGGCCTTAGGCAGTATCGGAGAACTGAAAAACGTTATCGCGCACAGCGTCCTCGAGGAGCGCGGGTTCACTGATGTCGTCAACACTCCTTCGGAAGTCGCTGGTAACAGGCGCGGGTGTAGACTCTCCATCCTACATCTTCACATCGCCGACAGGAGCTTCCACCGAGTCGTTATGTGTGCCTGCGATAACTTCGATAACGCCAGAGCGAGCGTCGATGAGGTAGCTAACGCAATCAACCGCCTAACCTTCTTCTAACCGACGGGCGTTTGCACATTCGGGCGCCGCCAGCCCCCCACGCCTGCGTAGACGGCTGGGTATTCGTCGGCTAAATAGACGAGTACGGCGAGGAGAGGGAAGCCTCCTACCCGTGCCGTCGCTGCGCTAGGGGGTATCCTCTAACCGCCCGGTACAATCCATCTCAGAAACCCAGGTCGGTTCTCCCCATCCTTCCCCGACCGGGGCTTATTCGTTTTTCCCATCCTCGTGCCTCTCAGAGGGCGTTCTACATAGATGCCATGGCTGAACCAGAGGTGCGGGATGCCGAAGACGCCTAGAGGACAGGCGTAGCGTTGGTGTACTACTGGTGTAGTGAAGCCCCCGGCTCTCTCCGGGGGCTTTCCTTTACTCGTTGTTTTCAGCGTATCTAAAAGGGATTCTGATGTGGGCGATAGTGGATTCGAACCACTGACCTCTTCCGCGCCAAAGAAGTACGATACTTTGCTGGAGGTTTCTGGAGCTTGCAAAATACCTGCAAATAGAGGGATTTGATCTATGACGCATCTCCTAACCGTTCAGGACATTTACTCGGGTTGCTGCACGGTTGCTGCACAATCACCTAGGTCAATAAGCCAGCCAACACACCAATCCGATTGAGCACGACCATGCCGAGATGTTAGGAGCTAATAAAGAGAGCAGATAAGGCACTGAGCTATCGAGTAGCGGGCTCATCTAGAGCGTGCGGATGCAAGCCATAGCACGAGTTTTGGCGCGTCCCCTCGTTACACTGCCACGGCGGCTTCGACGATAATGGCCACCTTATAGAAGTCAGTTTGGCGAGAGATCAATACAAATCCTTTGGTTGAAGCGCTCCACACAGCAATGCTACCTTCACAGCAACGCTATAATCGACCGTTCAGAGTATCTCATTCGATCCGAATGAGGGGTTGAAGTTGAACTGTCCCAACTGTCAGAGTGTCAATCCCGACGGAGCAAGGTTCTGCCTGAACTGCGGTAACCAACTCGAAGCCCAGGTTCGGGTCGATGGCGAACGCAAGCACGTGACGGTGCTTTTCGCAGACGTGGTCGACTCGACCGGGTTAGGAGAGCGGCTTGACCCCGAGCAGGTCGCCGAGATCATGAACGGCGCGTTCGCTTTTCTCGACGCCTCGGTCACCAAGTACGGTGGGACGGTAGCGAGGTTGCTTGGCGACGCTATCATCGCCTTTTTCGGCGCGCCGGTCGCGCATGAGGACGACGCGGAGCGGGCCGTGCGCGCGGGCTTGGACATCCAGGCAGCGACAAGAGAATATGCGGAACTCGTCGAGCGGGACTACGGCGTCGACTTTGAGGTACGCGTCGGGATCAACACCGGGCTCGCCGTGCTCGCCGCTATGGGCGGCGAGATCAGGACGGAATACACGGCGATGGGCGACACTACGAACGTCGCGGCCCGGATGCAGGCTGCTGCCATACCCGGCACCGTTCTGATCAGCGCCAGCACCTATCACCTCGTGAAGGAGCTCTTCGAATTCAAGGCGCGTGGGGCGACGATGATCAAAGGCAAGTCCGCGCCCATCGCGACCTATGAAGTGCTGGCCACCAAGGCCGTACCGGGCAAGGTGCGTGGTCTGGAGGGGTTGGCCTCGCCTTTGGTAGGCCGTAACGCTGAATACAAGCTTTTGAACGACAGGCTGAACGAGGTGCGAGAGGGACGCGGCGCGTTCGTTGCGGTGATCGGCGAGGCGGGTTTAGGCAAGTCGCGATTGCTGGCAGAGATCAGCGAGTCGGCGAAGTCAGGGCCACAGGTAGCCTGGCTCGAGGGGCGCTCGCTCTCCTACGGGCAGGCCGTCACCTATTATCCCTGGCGTCAGATAATCCGCGAGGCGATAGGCGCGCAAGAAGGCGAGGCACCGGAGGTCGTACGCGAGAAACAGTATCGAGATTCGGCTTGCGCCACGATGACCGAGGATGACTCGATGTTTCTTGAGGTGATCCTCTCCGTCGAGAGCGATGCGACGCTCGAGGCAGTCGCGGCGCTGGAGGGTGACGCGTTGGTAGATAAGATTACCGAGGCGGCCCGATGCTACTTGCGTGCTCGCGCAGACCTGATGCCGACGGTGATAGTGCTCGACGATCTGCACTGGGCAGATAGCGCCTCGCTTGAGCTGCTGTTGAACGTGGCAGGGTTGGTGGAGAGCTGGCCTCTGCTCATCATCTGCCTGCTCCGACCCGACAAAGACGCGCCGAGCTGGTCGGCCATAGAGCAGGCGCGTAGTCAGTTGGGAGCCCACTACACCGAGATCGTGCTCGAGCCGCTCGACGCCGCACATTCGAAGGAGCTGCTCGGCAACCTGCTCTA
>JAJNDJ010000213.1 GCA_021156345.1 Rubrobacteraceae bacterium
GAGTCCCGATGAAGGGACGCCGAAGTACGCTTCGAGGTGCTGGTAGGTGTTCCAGCCAAGCGTGCCTACCCTGTCCCCTGGCTCCAGGCCGAGGTTCCCCAGGGCTACGGCGAGCTTCTTGGCGCGAGAGACGAAGTCGGCGTAGGTGTGCCTGTGGAAAGACTTGTCGGGACGGCGGGTGACGATCTCGCGGTACCCGTAGAGCTGCTCAGCCCGGCGAAGAAAGTAGGGAAGGGTAAGTTGGAAGTCCTGGACAAGTCCCTCTAGCATCTCGTCTCCTCTATTTGTCGGGTGCAGGGTCCGTCACGGATACGCCCCCCAGCGCCTGTACTCCCTCTCCCGGAAAGCGTTGCTTAGGGCGATCTTAGCAGGCAGAATGAAAGGGGGTCAAGACTGGAGCCGGGTGGAAGAGGAACGCTTCGAGGTGGTAGCGGTGACGCTCTTCGGGAAGATAGTCGTGGCCCGCTACGCGACGCTGGAGCAGGCCGAGTGGCAGGCTGGAGAGTTGAACGAGGAGGCAGAACGCAACCCGCGCGGCTACGTCCAGTACCTGGTGCGGCCAGCACAAAGGCCGGCTGGGGAACAGTAACAAGACCTCCGCGGGAGGCATCATGGCCCTTGATCCGGACCAGGCGGCGAAGCCGGCGCTGCTATCGTAGAATTGTGTGGTGGGGCCTCTGACGGTTTCGGAAAAAAGAGGAGGTTGGATGGCGACGGAGTACCTGCAGTTCGCCGGGGCGCTGGTGTTCTTCCTGGGGTTGCTTATAGGGTCTTACTGGTTCGTCTACGTGCCGGGGTAGCTTGCAGGTTTCGGCCAAGACCGACTACGCGCTTAGGGCGGCCTCCGAGCTGGCCCTTGCCGCGACCGAGGACGCGGGCCCCATAAAGGGAGATTGGATCTCGGAGACCCAGGGCATCCCCAAGAAGTTCATGGAGAACATACTTCACGACCTGAAACGCTCAGGGATAGTCCGTACCAGGCGAGGCGCCTCCGGCGGCTACTGGCTCGCGCTGCCGGCGGAGGAGATCTCACTGGCCGCCATCATCCGCGCCGTCGAAGGACCCCTCGCCAACGTCAGGGGCGAGTGGCCCGAGGCTGTCGAGTACCAGGGCGCGGCCGAACACCTGCAGGAGGTCTGGATCGCGGTCCGCGCCAATCTGCGCGCCGTCCTCGAGTCCGTAACTCTCGCCGACATCGTCGAAGGAAAGCTCCCTTCCTCGATTACGAAGCTCACCCGCGACCCCGAAGCCTGGGTGCATCATTAGCTTTCGACTCTCTGGTGCCAGGACGTCAAACAGCGCTCCGCTTCTCCTGTAATTTCAGGATCGGTCGGACCAACGTCGTGGTTACGCCTGCTGCCCAAGTCCTCTGTAGGCTTTCGCTGGCTCAGGTGAGATGATCGCCGCCGGCGATCCTGTGTTCCGTGGGGTCGCCGGTCCTACCTGGTGGTTCGTCGAGCTTTACCCACGGGCACTGGCCCATGTTCTCGAGGCCCTAGGATCTCGTTCGGCTGCTCGACCTCACATCGGACTCCTGAGCGGGTAACATCACCGCTGGTTCACTCTGCCGAGGATGGGTTTGTTGTCCAGGACGGGAGTGCCGTCGATTGCTTCGAGGTTGTGGATCGTGATGGCGTTTTCCTCCACCGTCTCGATCACGACGGCGTACAACCCGATCGGGTTGGGGCGATCGGGCGACCGCGTCGCGAACACACCTTTGCGCGGCCGGTCCAGGTAGTCGCGCGGAAACGCTCCACACCTTGACTTCTGATGTAACCGTGGTTACCGTACACGATATTGTTCACTAGGCGAATGGAGATGGATTGGAGACCGAGGTGGCGAAGGAGGGGATGGAGGTCAAGCCGGTCGGGTTCTGGGAAGCCTTCTGGTTCTGGGTGAAGCTTGGTTTCATCAACTTCGGGGGGCCTGCGGGTCAGATCTCCATCATGCACAGGGAGTTGGTGGAGAGGAAACGGTGGGTCTCCGAGGGCCAGTATTTGAGGTCGCTCAACTTCTGCATGTTGTTGCCTGGCCCTGAGGCCCAGCAGGTGGCGACGTACATCGGGTGGAGGTTGCACGGGACGGTAGGGGGGATCGTGGCTGGTTCCTTCTTCGTGATCCCCTCCATCTTTGTGCTGTGGCTCCTCTCGTACCTGGCCGTAGCCCACTCGGACGTGCCGGCGATCACGGGCCTCCTCTACGGGATCCAGCCGGTCGTTATAGCCATCGTCGTGGAGGCTGTACTACGGATCGCCAAGCGTGCCCTCAACCACTACCTGCTCATAGGCTTTTCGGTCGCGGCGTTCGTCGCCCTCTATTTCTTGTCTGTCCCCTTCCCGCTCGTGGTGCTAGCCGCAGCCCTGGGTGGGCTTCTACTGAGCAGAGCGGCGCCTGAAGCCTTTGAAAGTGGCGGGCACGGCTCCTCGCAGGAGGAAGAGTCCGCGGTAGATCGGGTCGTATCCAGCGGCCAGCCCTCGATGCTGCGTAACCTGAGGCTCCTTGGGATGTTCCTTGTGCTCTGGGCTGTGCCGGTCGGGGCCGTGTGGATCTGGCGCGGCGGGGAGGACGTGCTCATCAGAGAGGCCCTCTTCTTTACGGGGGCCGCCTTCGTCACCTTCGGCGGCGCGTACGCGGTCTTGAGCTACATATCCGACGTAGCGGTCAACCAGTACGGGTGGCTCACGGCCGACCAGATGGTGCAGGGGCTGGGGCTCGCCGAGTCCACGCCGGGGCCGCTCATCATGGTCACCGAGTACGTCGGGTTTATCGGGGCGTACAACGACCCCGGTCCCTTCGCCCCCCTGCTATACGGGACGCTGGGGGCTTTGATCACTACCTACGCGACGTTCCTGCCGTGTTTCCTGTTCATCTTCCTGCTCGCCCCTTACATAGAGCTCCTGGCCAACGACAGGAGGCTCAGGGCCGTCCTCGTGGGGGTTACCGCGGCTGTCGTTGGCGTGATCGCAAACCTCGCGGTGTTCTTCGCCACGCAGGTGCTGTTCCCCGATGGCGTCTCCTTTCAGGGGCTCGACATCTTCGCCCTGATCGTGGCCGTCGCATCGTTCGTTGTGCTGCAAAGGTTCAAGGCTCCGATCTACCTCATGGTCCCTGTCGGCGCCCTCTTGGGGATGGTATGGACGCTCCTGTAGAGGGCGAGCACAAGATAAGGTGGCTCATTTTGATCTACCATCTCCCTCGCGAGCCCTCGCGCCACAGAGTCGCCGTGTGGCGCAAACTGAAGGCTCTGGGGGCCCTCTATCTACAGGACGGGGCGGCCGCGTTGCCCGATGATGCTGTTACCAGGGAGCACCTGGAGTGGCTGCAGCTCCGCGTACGGGAGGCAGGGGGAGAGGCGACGCTCTGGGAGGCCCTGCCCAATACCGTAGCCGAGAACAGGTCCCTCGTCGAAGAGTTCCGCGCCCTGCGCGAGGCGGCGTACAGGGAGCTTATCGACAGCGCGGGCAAGCTCAAACGGAAGGCCGCGATCGGGGCTGGCGGGACGGTCCTTCTCGAAGAACTCGCAAGGATCGAACGCGATTTCCGGACCGAGCGCCGGCGCGACTACTTCAGGTCCCCGCTGCGGAAGGTGGCCGACGCGGCGATCCGCGAGGCGCGACGCGTTGTGAAGGAGGGCGCCGGGCTGGCCGTGCGGGAGGACGCAGGGTAGTGCTCTGGGCAACAAGGCGAGGATGTCACGTGGACCGGACGGCCTGCATATGGTTGATCCGTCGCCGCATAGACCCTGACGCCGAATTTCGCTTCTTCAGGGAC
>JAJNDJ010000214.1 GCA_021156345.1 Rubrobacteraceae bacterium
CCAGTACAAGGAGCTGGGGCTTTACGAGGACACGATCTTCGTGATCTACGGCGACCACGGGGAGGGATTCGGGGAGCACGACCTCTTCCAGCACGACAATACCATCTACCAGGAGGGGCTCAAGGTGCCCTTCATCATCCACGCACCTGGACGCTTCGAGGAAGGCAAACGCGTCGAGACCCTGACGAACCAGCTCGACATCCTACCCACTTTGTTCGACATGCTCGGCTTCAAGGTCAAAGGCGGCCATTACCCTGGGATATCCCTCGTCGGTCCGCCGCAGGAGGACCGCACCCTGTTCTTTTCTTGCTTCGATGAGTACAGGTGCCTCGCCAGCATCCAGGGGACAGAGAAGTACATCTACTCCTTCGGCAACCAGCCCGAGGAGGTCTACGATCTGGCGTCAGATCCTATGGAGAGGAACAACATCGCTGACGAGCAGAGCAGAAAGCAACTAAAGCAAAAACGTCTGCGGGTGCTCGCATGGTACTCGAAGGTCAATGCTACGTACGCAAAGCGAGACCCCGGGCAAGAGTAGCCCCCTCAGCTGGACTCAGGACGTTTGCGCCTTGACCCCGAATGCCTCAGGAGAAGGATCATGGCGAAGCCCAGCGCCAGGAAGCTGCTAACGAAGAGGTTGCCGCGGATGGTCCCGCCGATGAGGAAAGCCGGGTCGACGCGGAGAGCCTCCACAAAGAAGCGGCCGAAGGAGTAGAGGCTCACGTAGAGAACGAAGATGTCGCCGTTCTTCAGACGGTCCGCGAAGCGGCGGGCCACCCAAAGCAGTATCAGGCAGACTAGGGCGTCCCAGATCGACTCGTAGAGGAAGGTGGGGTGAAAGGCCGCGGCGTCCGAGTACCCGACTGGCCTGTTTTCCGCCGCAATCCGGATGGCCCAGGGCAAATCCGAAGGCCGTCCGAAGAGCTCCTGGTTGAAGTAGTTCCCCCAGCGCCCTATCGCCTGGGCGAGGACCAGTCCGGGCGCGACGGCGTCGGCGAACGCCCACGGGCTTATGCCCCTGATCCGGGAGAAGATCAAGAGCCCCACAAACCCTCCGACGACGCCACCGTAGATCCCCAGGCCCCCGTTCCAGACTTCGAATACGCCGGGGAACGGGTCGTCCGAGTAGAGCCCGTAGTCCGTGATAACGTGATAGGCCCTGGCGCCGATAAAGCCAAGAGGCACGATAAAGAACAGCGAGTCGAGGGCCAGAGTGCCGTCGTAACCCTTGCGCTCCAGTTCCCTTCCTGTAAGCCAGGTCGCGACGATGATACCGAGCGCTATGCATAACCCGTAGTAGCGCAGGGCGAAGGGCCCCAGCTCGAACATTACAGGAGAAGGTGGGCTCGGAAGCGAGAGAAGGTTCACGCTACTCTACCGGGGCTGCGTCCGATTCGCTCTTTGTGGAAGCGCGGTCCGCAGGGTCCAGCGGGGGGGTATCCGTCGGGTGCGGGTCCTTGGGCGACTGCTTGACGCCGTAGTATGCCTCGAGTATGTGGCGCACGGCCGGCCCGGCCGTCATCTCCGAGCCTTCCTGGAAAGTGCCGCCACCATCGATCATAGTGACGACGACCAGGGGCTGCTTCTCTTGTCCTTCAGTCCAGCCGACGAACCAGTTCACGTAGTCCTTCCCGGCCGGCAACTCGCCGGTGCCGCTCTTCCCGACGACCGGGAGGGTCGAGTCCACGAAGACCGGTCCCGCGGTGCCGTCCTTCTCCGTGACGCCCCTCAGTCCCTGTATTACGAGGTCGATCTGGTACTGGTTCGTGTCTACCCGTACGGCGGGCTTGGGGGAGATCGTCTCCACCACGTTCCCGCTCTGGTCAGTGATCTCCTTGCCGACGTGCGGGGTGACGAGGGTGCCGCCGTTGTAGAGGGCGGAGTAGGCCCGGGCCATCTGGATCGGGGAGACGAGCAGGTCGCCCTGGCCGATGGCGAGGTTCACCCAGTCCCCCACGCTCCAGTAAGCCCCCTCCTCGGTGCCGTGCAGCGCCTCGTACAGTTCTCTCTCGCCCTGCTCGGTAGGGATACGGCCCGGTGTCTCGCCGCTGAGGTCGATGCCGGTGATCTTACCGAACCCCCACCGCTCGTAGTAGTGCGGTAGCCAGTCCTTATCCCTGGTCTGGTTCCAGATCCAGTCGGCGACCTGATAGAAGAAGATGTCGTTGGAGTCGGCGATGGCCTCGGTGATGTTCTGGGGACCATGGTCGCCGAGGAACGCGTAGTTGGGGCTGTTCTGCCGCCAGCTCCTGTAGCACGGGCTCGCCGAGACGCTCGACGGTATCCAGCAGCCCGTCCCGTTCATGATAGCCGTATCGTTGACGATCGTGTAGGCGTCTATGACGCCGGCGGCCAAACCGGCCATCCCAGTGAAGATCTTGAAAGCCGAGGCACCCGGCTGCCCGCCGACGATCGCGCGGTTGAGGAACGGATCGTTCGAGCGGTCGGATGAGAGATAATTGAAGGTGGCGAGTTCCCTTCCGCCGGAGATGCCGCCGACGAAAAGTTCCGGGTCGAAGTCAGGACGGCTGACCATCGCCAGGATCTCCCCGTTCTCGGGGTTCATGGCTACGACAGCCCCGCCCCTGCCGTCGAAGCCCGCCTCCCGAGTGCGCTTCAGGGCCGCATCCAGCTCTTTCTCGGCGACCTTCTGCAAATCAAGGTCGATCGTTAGGGTGAGATTGTTGCCAGGTTTGGGCTCCGTGACGTGGTCGGGTAACTCCAAGCTTGGGTTCACGTTAATGGGGTTACCGTTTTCGTCCACAAACCTGCCCATGGAATCGACCCTGCTCCCCTCGGGGACTATGCGCCCCAGGGCATCCACGTTGTAGGTTCTCTGGCCCGCTTTACCACGCAGCGCCTCCTCGTAGGAGAGCTCGACCCCACTCTTGCCGACGATAGAGTCAGCGGGCATGCCCTTGAAAGGTTCCTGCTTCAGCTCCTCCTGGGTAACGGCACCGGTGTACCCGAGGATATGCGCGGCCAGCCTGCCTTCAGGGTAACTGCGTACCCAATCGTCGTTCACGGCTACGCCCGTGAACTCCCCGGTGCGCTCGCTGACGTAAGTCACCGCGTCGCGGCCCGCGTTCTCCTTTACCAGGATAGGGCTGTACTGGCTACCGGTCTCCTTCGCCGCGCTACCGTCGCCAGCTCTCTCACTTTGTCCCTGGAGATCTCATCCGGTATGACGGTTACGTTCAGCCCTGGCACGTTATTAGCCAGGATCTTGCCGTCGCGGTCGTAGACCACGCCCCGCTGGGCGGGGATCTTGATGTTGGTGTGTTGCGTTGCCCTCGCGGCGAGGGTGTAGTCCTGGCCAGTCAGCACCTGCAGGTACCACAGCCTGGCGCCAAGGATGAGGAAGACCGCGGCGATCAGAACCGCCAGTGAGACTACCCGCACCTGCATGTTGCCCTTGGTC
>JAJNDJ010000215.1 GCA_021156345.1 Rubrobacteraceae bacterium
GCCGGCTGGTACACCGCAGACGACCTGCCGCGACTGCCGCCCAAGATAAGTATCGCCCGCGCCATGATAGACGACTTCGTAAGACAACGCGGACTCGACCCGGAAGGGCTACAGACACCTGATACCGAGCCCGTTGGAAGGTAACTGCGGGCATACGTGGGAGCCCCTCCCATACCTCATCCCCGCGGGGATGAGACACGGGGCGTGGCTGACTCCGTCGGGTCGTTGGCATTCGCCCTGACCTGGGTATGAGTGGGGTCGTGCCGAGAGTCTGAGCCTACCCCTCCTGTATGATACGGGAGCGAATAGAACCGGAAGAGATCGCGGTGAAAAGAACGTTGATGCGGAAAACGTTTCTGTGGCTCGCTGGTGTCGGTGTGGCGGGAACGGCCATGCTTGGCATAGGCTACTTGCTCTGGAGCAGGCGGGATCGGGTCTCCGGTTCTATTACCGAAGTGGCGCGCAACGTCTCCCCAGGGCGATACCGGATCGGCGCGTTTACCGTCGTGCTAGAGACTGGTCGAGGCCCCGCCGAGGTAGATCTCAGCGTTGCGCACAGCTCCAGGCCGGAGAGGATACTGTGGCAGAGCATCCCCGGGAAGAGCTTCGTCTCCGCCGCCGAGGGAAAGGAGAAGGTCCGCGAGTCGAGGTCACACCTCACCCTCGAAGACGAGATACGCAAGCGGCTTCCCGACCAGACCATAGACCGCGTCGAGGAGAGAGGGACCGTCCTGGTCATAACCGGACGGCTCACCAACAGGGACGACCCAAAGGGGGTCGGCTACACTCTCTCCTTCTCGCCAGTTACGGATGTAAGGTTGCGTTTCGAGGCCGAAGTCGAGGAGCCCTACAACCGGGTCTACCTTACCCATGCTTCGTCCCCTGAGGAGCGCTTTTTCGGCTTCGGGACCCAATTTACGTACCTCGACATGAAGGGACACATGGTGCCCATCCTTATAAGGGAGCAGGGTATAGGCAGGGGTGAGCAGCCCGTAACCTGGGCCGTCGACTTGAGAGCCGGCGCCGGTGGTGATCCTTACACGAGTTATGCCAGCGTGCCTCACTACATAACGAGCCAGGCGCGTTCCCTGTTTCTGGAGAACTATGAGTACTCGACCTTCGACCTCAGGGAGGATGACAGGGCCCAGGTCGGGGTCTTCTCCTCGCTGATGCGGGGTCAGATTTTGGGAGGAGACACGCCTGCACAGCTGATCGAACATTACACCGAATATTCCGGCAGGATGCGCCCGCTCCCAGAGTGGATAATCAGCGGCGCAGTGGTAGGACTGCAGGGCGGCACGGACCTTGCGCTCCAGATCTCAGACGAGCTCGAATTACTCGATACGCCCATAGCCGCCCTCTGGTTGCAGGACTGGGTGGGGCAGCGGAAGACAAGCTTCGGCACCCAGCTCTGGTGGAACTGGGAGCTGGACTGGGACCACTACCCCAACTGGGATTCATTGAGAGAGAGCCTGGAAGAGAAGAATATCAGGGTCATGACCTACATAAACCCTTTCCTTTGTGACGACGCCGCACAGAAGAAGAACCATCGCCGCAACCTCTTCGAGGAGGCCGCAAGGAAAGGCTACCTGGTAGAGAATCAGGATGGAGAGCCTTACAGGATCACGATCTCCAGCTTCTCCGCAGCCCTCGTGGATCTGACGAACCCGGATGCGTGGACCTGGATCAAGGAAATAATCAAGGGGGAGCTCATCGGTAAGGGGGCTTCAGGGTGGATGGCCGACTTCGGCGAGGGGCTCCCCTACGACGCCGTGCTGTTCTCGGGCGCCGACCCGAAGGGCTACCACGACCGCTACGCCGAGGAGTGGGCCAGGGTTAACCGCGAGGCCATCAGCGAGGCTGGCCGGGGCGGCGACATCGTTTTCTTCAATCGCACCGGCTACACAAAGAGCCCCCGCTACAGCAACCTGTTCTGGGTCGGGGACCAACTGGTCGACTGGGACGAACATGACGGCATCAAGAGCGCCGTCACGGGTCTGCTCTCCAGCGGGCTCTCAGGCTATAGCCTCGAACACTCTGACGTCGGTGGCTACACCGCCATAGACAATCCCCTGTTCAAATATCATCGCTCCAAAGAGCTCCTCCTGCGCTGGATCGAGCTGGGCGCCTTTACGACGGTCTTCCGTACCCACGAGGGCAACATACCCGAGGTCAACCACCAGATCTACTCGGACAAAGAGACCCTCACGCACTTCGCCCGCTTCGCAAAGGTCTACGCCGCCTGGAAGTCCTACAGGATCGAACTGGTGAAGGAGGCGTCCGAGACGGGACTCCCTGTCGTTAGGCACCCCTTCATACACTATCCGAACGATCCGGAGGTGCTCGGCCTGGTTTACCAGTTTATGGTTGGCCCCGAGCTAATGGTAGCGCCGGTGCTCGACCCTGGCAGCGATAGCGTAGAGATCTACCTTCCGGCGGGTAAATGGGTCCACCTTTGGACCGGTAGGAGTTACCGCTTGCCGGAGCGCGGCGTCTACGAGACGGTCCCGGCTCCCATCGGAGAGCCCGCCGTCTTCTACAAGGAAGATTCTGCGGAAGGAACACGTTTCAGAGAGGAGCTCGAACGCCGGGGACTCCTGTGACGCCAGGAGGGTAGAATGGGGTGGTTCCTTTCGTCGGGGGACTATCATGAAGCGGGAGAACGTAACCAGCGGCACGGTTTGGGAGAGCAGGGTCGGCTACTCGCGGGCTGTCCGGCGCGGTCGCTTCGTGTACGTCTCGGGAACCACCGCAACGGACGGGAGCGGGGGGTACGTCGGGGTTGGGGACCCCTACGCGCAGGCCGTCCAGGCCATAAACAACATCAAGGTGGCGCTCCAGGCTGTCGGCGCAGATCTCTCCGACGTGGTGAGGACCAGGATCTACGTCGTCAACATCGAGGACTGGGAGAAGATCGGGTCCGCCCACGGCGAGTGCTTCGACAAGATCCGTCCCGCCACCAGCATGGTCGAGGTCAGCCGCCTCATAGCGCCAGAGATCCTGGTCGAGATAGAAGCCGACGCCCTGATCGACGAACCGTAGGGGCGGGTTTGAAACCCGCCCCTACCCGATCTCTGAGGCGCGGCCTGCGGCATCCTCCAGGGCCTGCAGGGCTGAGGCCTGATCCATCCCCGTG
>JAJNDJ010000216.1 GCA_021156345.1 Rubrobacteraceae bacterium
ACGTGGTGGAGGAGATCGCCGGGTTGAAGCGGCAAAGTGGTGGGGACATCTGGGTAGCGGGAAGCGCATCTTCGCGGAAGGCGACCGGATAGCCTTGGAGCTTGTGGACTCCAAGGCGTTCAGCACCGGTGTCGTCTACCTCACCTACCGGCCGACGCACAGTTAAAACCATTAGAAGCTCGGGGCGGAACCTCGCTCTTCGGCCAGCACGATCGGTGCGTCGAGCTCTCGCTGTGGGGGTCCGAGGATGCGCTCCTTGGCACGGCGCCGCTTGGTTGGCTCTCTATGCCTCGATGGCCCTCCGCACCTCTTTCTTGCTCTCAGTGCCCGTGATCTCCCTGATAGACGCCTTCGCCCGCGGGTGGACGCTCTTGGCCATCGATTCGAGGACGTTAGTGGTTTTATGCACCCAGGCAAACCAGCGAGGCACTCATCGAGGTGTCGATGATCCGGCTACTGCTCAGGCGTCTAGCGAGCGTAGCGTGATGAATCAATCGGCGGGAATCATGATGCCATGATTGCCATCTGCTCTCTGGGGCAATCCATCGTTGATCGTATAGTAGTCGCCCGAATCCTCAACGAATATGTGGGTAGCCGTCTCGAGTCCTGTCGGTAGATCCAACGTGCCAGCAGCGATCGAGACCCGCTCGCCGGAAACAGGCTCCCAGAACAGGCTCGATCCGCAAATTTCACAGAACCCTCGTCCGGCCGTCGCTGACGATCGGTACCAGCGTAGTCCTTCGGACTCGGTCAGGACCAAGTCTTCCGGGCGCGTCGCTGTGAACGCCGCGAAATGGCCGCTGGTGCGGCGACACAGCGTGCAGTGACAATTGACAACGGGACGTAGCGGTCCACGCACGTCGTATCTGACGGCGCCGCAGAGGCAGCCACCGGTCCCCATGATCGGAGGCGAATGAGCTTCTCTCGTCATCCTACAACCGATCCACAAGAATGCTCAGTCCTGCGGCGTAATATCCGTCTCGGGCCTTCTTCGACAAAATGAGGCTCCTCCTTCTTCGGTTCTCCCCAAGCAGCTTAGATAAGCGGAAAACTCGAGACGAGGGAAAGCTATAGCGCCGATGTTCCCCGAGCCGACGATCCCAGCGTCCATGGTTCCTATCCAGTCAGCTTCTCTCCAGCATCGCCATCTCCTCGTCCGTGAGCTCCAACGTGGCTGCAGCCACGTTCTCCTCGAGGTGGGCGACCGAGGAGGTACCTGGGATGGGCAGCATCGCGGGCGAGTGCCCAAGGAGCCAGGCGAGCGCTACCTGTGATGGGGTGGCGTCATGGCGCTCGGCGACCTCCTCGAGGGGTCCCCCTCGCCTCGCCAGCCTCCCTGTGGCCAGCGGGTACCAGGGTATGAATCCCACCCCCTCCCGCTCGCAGGCCTGCAGCACCGCCTCCGAGGAGCGCTCAGAGAGGTTGTAGCGGTTCTGGACCGACGCCACCGGCACTATGTCCAGCGCCATCTCCAGCTCCCTCACACCCACGTTAGAGAGGCCGACGTGCCTGATCTTGCCCTCTTCCCTGAGCAACGCCAGGGCCCAGACCGAGTCTTCGAACGCGATTCTCGGATCTGGACTGTGTAACTGGTAGAGGTCTATGCGCTCCACCTTGAGTCTACGCAGGCTGCCCTCGCACGCTTCGCGCAGGTGCTCGGGACGACCGTCGGAGACCCATCGACCACCAGGGCGCGTCAAGCCGCCCTTGGTGGCTACGACCAGCTCATCCGGGTAGGGGTGGAGCGCTTCGGCGATCAGGCGCTCGGAGACCTCGGGACCGTAGGAATCGGCGGTGTCGATGAAGTTCACCCCTAGCTCGACGGCTCGGCGGAGCACGCGGCGGGCTTCCTCAGGGTCCTCGGGTTCGCCTAAGATACCCCGCCCCGTCAGGCGCATGGCACCGAAGCCCAAGCGATTGATGAGGAGGTCGCCGCCCAAGGAAAACGTGCCGGCTACCGCTGCGTTCGGTGTAGCATCTTGGTCGGTCATGCGTCTCCCTTCCGCTTCGTATCTTACCGATTCTACCGCTGTACGTTCCAACGGATGGGCGCGTTTCACGGACCTGGATGCGTTGAGCAACGTCTATACGAGCACGGTAGGGGAGACTCTGCAGCCTGTCCACGTCTTGCTGTGGTTGCGTGAACCCGAGCTACCCCTGAGGGGGAGCTGAGGGCGACCTACTCTTGCCCTCAGCTACCCCTGAGGGCAAGAGTAGGTCGCCTAACCCAATGGTTCGTCCATCCCGCCGTCCGTGCTGCGTCCATGGACGGCATCCAGTGAGAGTAGTGGTCTAGGATTGAAGGTTGTCTGAAGAGGGTCGCCATAGGCGGTCAAGAACCATCACGCCACTGCCTTGTAGGGTGCCCGCAGGACTAGAGTCCTGCGAAATTCCGATCCTTTGGCTGTGCCACTTTCTCCGCGTTGCCATTACACTCAGGCTGTAAGGCAACCAGTCTACGGAGAGGGGAAAGTAAATGAGTGAGCAGACAACGCCACCCGAAATCGGTCCCGAATCCCCTGGGAGGATTTCTTCTGACGAAGCGTGCCCCCTACCCTACAGTGCTTATCCGAGAGCCCGGGATGTCTCCCAGCACGGGATACAGCCCCTGCCGGCTTCCTTACCACTCGTGGATTTCGCGCGGGCCGCTCCCCACCGCAGCACCAGGTATTCTACGGTCGTCGCGCCAGACCTGACGCCGGTCCAGATGCTGCAGATGGCGTGGGTGATAGCCGCGGGATTCGCCCGCCGCGAACCGCAGGCCCGTCACCTCCGGCCGCCCAAGCATCCACCCGCGGGGCTCATGGAAGTGCGCCACACCGATCCTTTCGGAACCGACTCGTTCGGTTCGTGGGACACCGAGACGCAGATGTATTGGATAGTACGTCTCACCGCCCTTACCGACCCCACCAGTTCAGGCGACGCCATCGAGGTCAACGAGGATACACTGGCGCAATCCCTCGCCATCCTGGACGGGCAGGGACGCGTCGTCGGTGCGGCGTTCAACGAGACGATGCCGCCCTTCGACGTAGATCCCCCGTTCCGGGAGGACGATTTGTTCCTCGACACCGTGGTGTCGGTCTGGGAGCCGGTGTACGGCGCGTTGGGCGCCCAGGACGCGGAGGCGCTGTCCGAGCGGTACCCGGAGTTCAAGGAGGCGTACGAGAAGGGCAAGGTCAGCCACCACTTCTTGATTGCCCGCTCCGACGATCTTCCGAAAGAGGACACCTTCGAGCTCGTGGCCGCGGGCGCGGAGCGCTGCCGGTCGCTCGGATATGAATATGTGGTCACCGAGGCTACCAACCAGTGGACGGGGGCGGCCTTCGAGGCCTTGGGCGGGGTGCGCG
>JAJNDJ010000217.1 GCA_021156345.1 Rubrobacteraceae bacterium
ACCACGCTGAGGCCGTGGTTAGCCCCGATCTCCTCGACCCTAGCAAGCGTGGCGAACAGCTCGTCCCACTCGTCGTCCTCCAGGCCCGCGGACTCCTCGTAGCCCTCCTCACCCGTCGTCGCGGCGATTACCAGCACGCCGGCGCCGGCCGCGGCGAAGAGCCCGGCCTGCCTCTCTACCGAGGCAAGCTCCGAGTCGCGCGCCTGCGGGCGATGGAGCACGGCGGGCACGAAGCCCCCGACCAGCTCGAGCCCGTGCCCCGAGAGCAAGTCAGCCATCTCTTCCGGCTCCCCAGGCAAGAAGCCATCGGGTCCGGCCTCGAGTGCCGTAAGGCCGAGGCGGGCTGCCTCATCGAGTACTCTCTCAGCCTCCATCTGGTAGCCCCATCCGGGCACCTCGCAAACACCCCACGAGATCGGCGCGCCTGCCACCCGTGGCATCATCCAACCTCCGATGGGGAGACCGGACGGTGCTCGGCGAGCGAGAGATCCGCCGCCATCGCGATCCTCAAAGCCTCGAGCGCATCGATCGCCGTGCAAGGGTTTTCAGCCTCGCCTCTGGCCACTGAGAGGAAGTGCTCCATCTCCGACCTGTAAGCATCCAGGAAGCGTTCCTGGAAGTTCGGGTAAGCTGCTTTCTGCGAGGGTGTGATGCCTGGCTCGACGGAGCGCAGCGGAGTACGCCTGTCTACACCGACGGCGACGCTATCTTTGGAGCCGAAGACCTCGGCCCGCACGTCGTAGCCAAGGGGGTCGTGGCGGCCCCCTGTTAGGACGGCGACCACTCCGTCTTTCATCCTGATCAGGGCCGCAGAGGTATCCACGTCGCCGTGCTCGGCGAAGAAGTCGAAGGTGCGGACGCTTCCAGTAGCGTACACCTCCTCTACCTCGCCGCCGGTCAGCCAGCGCAGGGCATCGAAGTCGTGGATGTGGAGGTCGCGGAAGATGCCGCCAGAGTTGGGGATGTATTCTTCGGGCGGCGGATCGGGGTCGTGGGTGGCGAGCCTTACAGAGTAGATCGTTCCGAGAGCGCCAGACTCGATGAGGCGTCTTGCTTCTGAGTATCCGGCATCGAAGCGCCTCTGGAAGCCGATCTGGAGCGTGGCTCCGGATTCTTCGACCTCCTTAGTTATCTCGACGGTCTCCTCGTAGCCGAGCGCTATGGGTTTCTCGCAGAAAGCCGGGATGCCTGCTTCGACGGCGGCCCGGATCAAAGGAGCGTGCGCCGGTGTGGACGCGGCGATTACGACGCCATCGGGCCCGGAGTCGAGCACGGCTTCGATCCGCCCCGCTACCCCTCCGACCTCCCTCGCTACCTCTTCGGCACGCTGCATATCGGAGTCGCCGACGAGTATCTCGTCCACAGCGGGGTCGCGGGCCAGCACACTGGCGTGGAGAGCGCCGATACGGCCAGCTCCGAGCAGTCCGACTTTCATCCTACCCTTCACTCCTCGACGCCGAGCAGGGAGCCGAGTTCGTCGCTCTCGTAGGTCTGCAGGGTCTGGGTGGCGCCGCCTGCCTGGCTACCTGTGATCCTCTCGATAAAGGCGCTCATATCTCCCCTCTTCCGGAGAAGGCCATGTGCGCTTTGCCGTGCCGACCCTCTCGCCACCCTGGAGTCCATCGCCTGAGACGATGCTACTTGAGCGTCCACCCCGCGTCAACGGACATTGGTAGAGAAGATGCGCAGCCTAGCCAGCTACGCCGTGTCCGAGATCCGAGGCGGCTGCTTCGTCGAGAACCAGTACGGCATTGGGGTGACTCCTCAGCATGGATGCTGGCATGCTCTCGGAGACGTCGTCCTCCACGACCGCGGCTACGGCGCCTGCCTTGTTCGTACCCGAGGCGAGGAGCAGGACCATCTTCGACTCGAAGATGGTAGCCATGCCGGCCGTGATGGCGCGTTCCGGGGCGCGGTCAGCCTCGAAGTCGGCGGCGTTGACCTTGCGGGTGCTCTCGGAGAGCTCAACGACGCGGGTCCGGGAGTCGAAAGGCGCTCCTGGCTCGTTGAACCCTATGTGACCGTTGCGCCCGATCCCGAGCACGCACACATCGATCCCGCCGGCCTCCCTAATGGCCGCCTCGTAGCGCTCGCACTCCGCTTCGGGGTCTGGGGCTGCCCCGTTGGGCACGAAGACCCGCGCAGGGACGGCGTCGATGAGCCCGTAGAAATGCTCCTTCATGTATACGTGGTAGCTCGCCCTGTGATCCGGCGCCAGCCCAAGATACTCGTCGAGGTTGAAGAAGGCGATGTACGCCGCGGCCGCGCTAATGGCCTCGTAGTCCGGGAAGACGCGCGCCCTCACAGCTCTGAGATGACCTTCTTGGCCCTTGGTATCTGGGGGGCGGCCATGCTCAACTCCGTCACGCCGAGCTCGACGAGCTTGGAGATCATCTCGGGCTCGCCGGCCGCCTCGCCGCACACTCCCACCTGGATTCCCGCCGCGCCCGCGGCCTCGCAGGTGCGCTGGATCAGGGCCAGAACCGCGGGATGGTCCGCGTTCTGGAGCCGTCGCAGCCGCTCGTTGCCCCTGTCCGCGGCCAGGGTGTATTGGACGAGATCGTTCGTCCCTATAGAGAAGAAGGCTGACTGCTCGGCGAGCTCCGCCGCACAGACCGCGGCCGCTGGAGTCTCGATCATCACTCCAGTCTCGACCTCACCAATCTCCACACCCTCCGATTCGAGCTCCCTACGGCACTCCTGCAGAATCGCCTTCGCTGCCTCTAACTCCCCGATGTCGGCGACCATCGGGAACATGATCTTGAGGTTGCCGTTGGCCGCGGCGCGCAGGATGGCACGCAGCTGGGGCTCGAAGAGCTCGGGTGTGTCCAGGCTCATCCTTATTCCGCGCCAGCCGAGGAAAGGGTTCTCTTCGTCGGCCTGGTCCACGCCTGGCAGGTCTTTGTCGCCTCCCACGTCAAGCGTACGAACGATGACGGGCTTCTCGCCGAACGCGCGGGCGACGGCGCTGTACGCCTCGTACTGCTCATCCTCGGAGGGCAGGTCGTCCCGCTCCATAAACAGGAACTCGGTGCGGAACAGCCCGACGCCTTCGGCGCCCCACTCGAGCGCGTCCTCAGCCTCGGAATCCGAGCCAAGGTTCGCGGCGACCTCGATGTGCCGCCCTTCGCTGGTGCTGGCCTCGACGTGACGATACTCGTCGAGGGCCGCCCGCTCCTCGGCCAGCGCCCCAGACATCCTCTCGAACTCAGCAACAGTATCCGCGTCGGGGTCCGCGATCGCGTAGCCCTCGCCCCCGTCGACGGCCACCGTCTTCGCACCCAAGACTCTCCCCAACTCGGGTCCGACGCCGACGACGGCGGGGATACCCATGGAACGGGCCATGATCGAGACGTGCGAAGTACTCGACCCCTCGGCGGTGACGAACCCGAGGGCCATCCCCTTCTGGATACGCGCCGTGTCCGACGGGGCAAGGCTGTGGGCAAGCACGACGGAGGGCGTATGCAGGGCCTCGAAGGCCGAGGCGCCACGGCCGATCAGCTGGGCAGAGATCTGGCCCGTAACGTCACGCACGTCGTCTGCCCTGGCGGCCATGTACTGGTCATCCATCGCCGCGTACTCCGCGGCATACTCCTCACCGACGGCAAGTACCGCCGCCTCCGGGCTCTCCAGGTTCCCTATGCGCTCCTCGACTGCTGAGGCGAGCTCGGGGTCCTCGGCCATCTCGACGTGAAACTCGAAGATACCGGCTTCCTCTTCGCTCCCCGAAGCACGGAGCCTGTCACCGGTCTCCGAGAGGTTGCCAGCGACAGTCTCGACAGCCTCTCTGAACCTTTGCAGCTCGGCTTCTACCTCATCGTCTGCGATGCGGTCCCGCTCGGGCTCGGGCCTGCCTGTAGCGGGCACGAACGCCGGTCCCACGGCCACTCCTTGTGACGCTCCTATGCCGGTCAACTTCACGAGCTTTGTTGCGATCTAGTGTTCGTCCGCCGCTATGAGCTCGGCCAGGGTCTCCACGGCCTGTTCGGCGTCCTCACCCTCCGCGCGAATGGTAACCTTCTCGCCCTTTCGGGCGAGCCCGGTTATCTTCAGAACGCTCTTGGCGTTGACTTCCCGATCACCCTTCACGATAACTACCTGCGAGGAGAATCCCTTGGCCGCCTTTACGAACCGCGCCGCCGGGCGACCGTGGATCCCTTCCTCGGGCCCTACCGTCGTCTCTCTCTGCGCCATGAAAAACTCCTCTCACGCCCGCGTACTCTCTACAAGACCAGGCACACCACCCCAATGATACCCTCACTCGCTCTCGAAAGTGGATATGGCGCTGGCCGCCGCCGAGGCCATGAGCCGCGCGTCCGAAGAGATGGTGACGAACTGGAAACCCTTCCCTGCCATGCGCGAGGCGTACTCGGGAGAACCTGTGAAGATACCGGCGGCGAGACCGTGCTCACGTGCGGCGGCCAGCACCCCTTCGATAGCTTCGACCACGACGGACTCGTCGCGGTCCGTGCCCGGTCCATGCCCGAGGCTCTGGCCGAGGTCCGAGGGCCCCACGAAGACCGCGTCCAGGCCGTTTACACCGAGTATCTCATCCAGGTTCTCGAGTGCTTGCTGCGTCTCGATCATGGCCATCGTAACGACAGTCTCGTTCGCGTGGTCGGTGTAGTCCTGGCCGCCATAGAGGGTTGCCCTGTAAGGGCCGTAACTGCGGTATCCCTCAGGAGGGTAGCGGCAGGCCCCGACGAAGGCTTCGGCTTCCTCGCGGGTGTTGATCATCGGGCAGATCACAGCGTAACACCCTGCGTCGAGCACCCTCATTATGAGGCCGGGATCGTTCCACGGCACCCGGACGACGGGCACAGTGTCCGTAGTGGAGATGGCCTGGAGCATCGGCACGAGGCTTCCATAGTCCACGGGCCCGTGCTGCATATCTATGGTCAGGCTGTCCCATCCCGAGTGCGCCATGACCTCGGCGGAGAAGGAGCTCGGCACGTGCAGCCACCCGTTGACGGCGGTTCCGCCTTCCTGCCAGATCTTTCTCAGACGGTTCTCCCTCATCCTTGCTCCCCTCCCGCCGCGACTCGGTTGTCCCAGAGTCGCGCCGCACGCACCGATCCATCCTGGATCCCGGCGGAGGTCGCCGCCGG
Organism: Rubrobacteraceae bacterium; assembly: GCA_021156345.1. Next base: position 5,109 of record JAJNDJ010000217.1, read on the forward strand.
CCCGTCTCAGTAGGAGATACCGGTCATTTCCCCGAGATCCCCGCCTGACGAAAACAAGTCCACTAGAGCAATACCCTCGTCTATAAGGGTAGGCACTTCTCTTCAGGGCTCGGGAAAGAAAGAATGAGATTGTGTTGGGACAATCGCCGAGCCCCGAAAAGGCGAAGTATGGCTGGCGATTCTGAGAACAGCCTGAGAAAGTCGATGGGGATCGCGTGTACTTAGCAGAACGCATCTACTACGAGATCCGTGATTAGGCCTCTCTCCGGCCGACCGAGCAGGAAGGATAGGTTTGGGATGCCTACCGCCTCCGGGCGAGGTAGACCCCAAGCAGGATAACCGCGCCGCCCAGAACCTTGTTCGCCGTGAGGCTCTCCCCGAGCAGCAACACGCCCGCCGCCACGCCGACGAGCGTGATCAGGTAC
>JAJNDJ010000218.1 GCA_021156345.1 Rubrobacteraceae bacterium
ACCATGATCCAACCGTAGTCTCCTATCGCATACTCACTGATGAAATGCCACGAAGGATCGAGGCTCGGTTTGATGAAGTGCAGAGCGGCAAGCAAGACCACAAACGTAGCGGCAGCCGCAAAGGAAAGGCGGGCCGCCGTCGGTGATACCGCCGTTACCGGTTTAGCCGTGGGTGTATCTTCGGCCATTTGGCCAGCTCCTTATCATTATCTGAATGCTTCCTGAGCCATGCCGTCTCGCCTAGGTGGCCCTGGTCATGGTGATCATTCAGCCCTCCTACCTCTAGTTGGCTCTTTCTACAGGTATCCGGATGACAGCCTCACCAAAAGACGGCGTTCGGATCCTGCTACTGTTCACCCGATTCTTGCTGAAGTAGGATGGGGCTGCCGTCCTGGTCCAACAGCAGCGCCCCTATGCCCCACGGGTAGCGGTAGGGCTCCCCGAGGAACCGCACGCCCCGTTCCCTAAGCCGCTCGTAGACTGCATAGATGTCGTCCGTGCCCAGCGTCAGGATGGGCGCACCGTCGGAGCGGCCGACCATGGCCTTCTCGTGCTCTTTTTCAGCCTTCTTCAGGACGATCCTGATCCGCATCTCCGCGGGTGAGACCGTGATCCAGCGTGCGCCGCTTTCGCCGTAGGGCTCATCTTGGACCTTCTGTAGCCCGAGCTTGTTCGTGTAGAAGGCTAGGGCTGCCTCCTGGTCGTTGACGAAGATCCCGGTGAGCGGCACGTCCTTGATAATCATCTTACCTCCTCTGGTCCACACTCACGACGCGGATCACGGACCCTGCCTCTTCTCCTTACCGCTTTTCGGGCCGGCTGCCTGGCGGCGCGTTTCGTTTTTCTCTTCCACCGTCTGTTCTCCCGAAACGGTAGACGCGGCAACCCCATTACGCAAACGATTCGAGTTTTATCGAAAGGTGTTGGAATGTGAGCGGCAGTCAGAGATAATGTTGTGAAATGGTGTGAGCTCTGTTACTTGAAGGTGCACGACCAATGATCACTATTCCCCTCTCTACCGAAGACCTCACCAAGGTTCGCATCGCTCCCAGCCCGCTGTGGGAGACGGTCACGAGTTTTGGCGTGCTGCTCCACCAGGGGCGCCACACGGTGCACGCGCCGTGGGCCGCCCGCGCGCGCCGGGTCCTGCCTGGCACCGACCTCTCGGCGCTGGTTGCCGCCATGTGCGTGGCGGGCCGCTGCCCAGACTTCCTAACCCCACCACCCGACATCTCGGCTGCCAACTTCGGGGAGGAAATCGAACGCTTGAGGACCACGCCGCCTGAGGTTGTGCACGAAGAGGTGGAGGCGTTCGCGCGGGTAGAGAAGGAGCAATTCGGTCGTCTCGCGACCGAGAAGGTACGCTTGCTGGAGAATTACGTGGGCGATCCCGAGGGCTCCCTGAAGCGGCTCGTGGACGAGCTGAGGGGCTACCACGATCTGGCGATCGCTCCCTACTGGCCCCGGATCCAGGAGCACCTCGAGGGGGACACCTTGAAGCGCGGGCAGGCACTCGCCCTCGGCGGCGTGGAGGCCCTCCTCTCTGGCCTGCACCCTAAGGTGAGCTACGGCGGAGGCGCCCTGGAGTTGGACAAGGCCTACGAGGCGGTCGTGGAGCCCGCGGGACGCGGGATAACCCTTGTGCCCTGCGTCTTCGCCTGGCCCCGTGTGGAGGTGCTCGTCCAACCCGGCTACCGGCCTACGCTCGCCTACGGCCCCCGCGGGGTGGCGAACCTGTGGAGCTCTTCATCCCCTGCGCGCAATGGGACTGCGATGGAGGCAGCCCTGAGCGCGGGGCGGGCGGCCGTGCTCAAGGGTCTCCTGCCAGCACCACGCACCACGACCGAGCTCGCCCACCAACTCCGCCTGAGCCCCGCCGCGGTCTCGGCCCACCTCTTGAGACTCAAGGCTGCGGAGCTGGTCGAGGCGCATCGCAGCGGAAAGAGAGTCTATTACCGTCTGAGCTGCGCCGGTGAGTCGCTGCTGGGTATATTCGGCGAGACCAGCTAACACGGGTTTACGATCGGGCCGGTGATCTTGACCAAGCGGCCACAACACCTCACTCTCGTCTTCGACGGTACCTGAGGGTTCTGCACGCGGTCGGTCCGCCTACTCAAGGCGCTCGATCGCAACCGTCGCGTGACGGCGGTACCCTTCCAGAAGACCGGCGTCCCCTCCTCGGTAGGGCTCAGTGTCGAAGAGTGCGAGGCGAGCGCCTGGGCGATAGCACCAGACGGCGGTCGCTACCGCGGCGCCGAGGCGATGAATGCGTTGGTTGCTGCGGCCCTCGGAAGTGCGGTCCCGCTACTCGTGTACTACCTACCTGGCATCAGGCAAATGCAAGACTTCATCTATTCCCTTATCGCCTCCAACCGCAGCCGACTCCCTGGCGACCGGCCCTACTGCGCCCAACACCCCGCCGAGTGCCGATAACACCCTTCTGAACAGATCATCGAGAACTGTGAGGATGCTGGATTTCACTCCCTTCCCTCTATTGCGGATTCCCCTCCCCTGGAAGCTCCCGAGTAGCCACCATCCGAAGCTCCTCGTCGCGCTGGTGACGAAGATCCCCGTGGCCTGGGTCCACCGCGGCGTCTGCCGCACGAGGTCATCGACGCCACAGGTTTCCGTTACGTCGGGACTGTCGTCTGAAAATGGGGCTCAGCGGGTGCGGCCGAACGTGTTCCCGGGGAAATCAGACGAGGGATCGTGAATGGTACCTGAACGCGACTAGAGATCTTCGGTGCTATGTGGAGCGATACACTGCCCTGTGATGAGCGAGGCTACGGTGAACTCGTCAGAGGGGCGCCATACCTCCATCTCGGTGCCGTCGGAGAACCTCAACCCAACCACGTCGTGTTCCTCTCTGATCACCTCCAAGTTCATCACGTCCCGGAACAGCGCCACGGTCTGCTCGAAGTAGGCCGTGCGGATCCCCAACCATCCTAACCCCTTGACTTCCACGTCGTGTTCATCCTCCCGGTGGCCAGCGGAACGGCACTCCAAGATAACACGTTGCTCAGGCAAGTCTCATGGCTATCCTGTAGGTCAAGCCCATAGGATCGTCCGCGGCTTCTTGGGTCCCCACTGACGGGAAAGCCACGTTCTCTGC
>JAJNDJ010000219.1 GCA_021156345.1 Rubrobacteraceae bacterium
ACCTCCCTCTTGACCGGATAGCGACCGCAATCCAACTCGGGATAAACGTTCTCGATAATTACCGGTTCGAACGCGACTCGCACCCCGTCTCCTTTCCCATTAATCCTCACCGACCTATGCCATGAGCACTCCACTTTGGATGGAGAAGATGATCTCATACGACGGTGCTACGGACACGCGGGAGAGTGCGCGCCCGATCCCTTCTATTCTCCGGGAGCGGGACGGTGTACCTCGGGCGCGTGACCCCGCCTGTAGACCATAACGGTTCGCAAGAATGTGATGACCGTCTTGCCCTCCTGATTGTAGCCCGTGGTCTTTACCGTCACGATGCCAACGTCGGGCCGGGAGCGCGACCCGCGCTTCTCGAGGACCTCGCTTCTGGAGTAGATCGTATCCCCCTCGAAGACGGGAGCGGGGAGCCGGATCTCATCCCATCCGAGGTTGGCAAAGACGTTCTGGGAGATATCCGTGACGCTCTGACCGGTGACCAGGGCGACGGTGAAGGTGGAGTCGACCAGAGGACGGCCGAACTCGGTCAGGGCTGCGTAGGCGTGGTCCACATGGATGGGGGCCGTGTTCTGCGTAAGGAGCGTAAACCACATGTTGTCGGTGGTCGTTACGGTACGTCCCAGGGGATGCTCGTAGATGTCACCCACCTCGAAGTCCTCGAAAAAGCGCCCCCGCCACCCCGCTTTGATCGCCATGCTACTCCCCCTGAATTCTGGTTATGGTAAAGTCGATTTCGTGGTCATCGTCTCGCAGATAGGCCCGGAATGCCACCCGGTCCCCGCATCGTGGACCTCCTGGTCTTGACGGAGGCGCACGAGCCTCTACGCCGGGGCGTCAGGGAGGTGTGCTCGCGCTTCCCCGGCGAGTACTGGCGACACCTCGACGAGAGGCGCCGCTACCCCGAGGAGTTCGTCGTGGCGATGACCGAGGCCGGCTACCTCGGTGCGCTCATACCGGAGGAGTACGGTGGTATGGGCCTCGATCTCTCTGCCGCTTGCGCCATCCTCGAGGAGGTCAACCGGAGCGGCGCCAACGCCGGACCGGCCCACGCCCAGATGTACACCATGGGCACGCTCCTCAGGCACGGCTCCGAAGTGCAAAAAGGAGAGTACCTGCCGAAGTTAGCCAGAGGAGATCTGAGGTTGCAGGCCTTCGCCGTCACCGAGCCAGAAGCCGGAACCGACACGAGCTCCATAAAGACAACGGCGACGCGCCAGGGCGACCATTACGTCGTGCACGGGCCCGCACAACACCAGTCGAGGAGGTCGAAAAACGTTCCAGCGGCCTCTCCGTCTTCCTCGTGGACCTCAGGGAGGCAGAAGGCCTCACCGTGAGACCGAGACGCGTGATGATGAACAACGCGACCAGCGAGCTAGTCTTCGATGGCGTACGGCTTCCTGTGGAAGCCATGATCGGCGACGAGGGTAAAGGTTTCCGCTACATCATCGACGGCATGAACGCGGAGCGCATCCTCATAGCAGCAGAGTGCGTGGGGGATGGAAGGTGGTTCATAGAGAAGGCCACAGAACGCGCCGGCGAGCGAGCGGTGTTCGGGCGCAGGATCGGCGAGAACCAGGGCGTCCAGTTCCCCATAGCGAGGGCCTACGCGAACGTCGAAGCCGCCTCGCTGATGGTGGAGAAGGCAGCCTCCCTCTTCGACCGGGGGGAGCCGTGCGGCGCCGAGGCGAACCTGGCGAAACTCCTGGCTGCCGACGCCTCGTGGGAGGCGGCCAACGCCGCCCTTCAAACTTTCGGCGGCTACGGCTTCGACGCCGAGTACGACGTAGAGCGCAAGTTCCGCGAGACGCGTCTCTACCAGGTCGCCCCGATCTCGACCAACCTCATCCTCTCTTACGTCGCCGAGCACGTGCTCGGCCTCCCGAGATCCTTCTGAGGATCGATGTCTATGTCAGGAGCAAGAGGGTAGGGTTTATTGGTAAGCCCGGTAGCCCATAGAGTGAGTTGTGCCCCTCCCAAGCCGCCGGGCAGCCGCTTGCATCGAGACGTTTACGCTAATTGGATCTCTCTGCAAGACGCCTACTCGAGTTCGGAGAGTACACTCTCGTGGGCTTCGAGATCGGAGGCGCTGTGGAGGACCAACCTGACCAGGCTCACGTGCTGCAGGCTGTCAGCCACCCCCCTTATCGTCCCCAGCGCCACTCCCGCCGCCTCCTCGACCGGGTAGCCGAAGATCCCGGTCGAGATGGCGGGGAAGGCGATGGACTCCACGCTGTTCTCCTCGGCGAGCGCGAGTGAGTTGCGGTAGCAGCCCTCCAGGAGCTCTGCCTCGGGGCGATCCTGGCCGTAGACTGGTCCCAAAGTGTGGACGACGTAACGGTTCGGAAGCCCGTGCGCACCGGTGATGACCGCCTCGCCGGGCTGTATGGGGCCGAGTGGCCTGGCTTCCTCGGCGAGTCCGGGTCCGGCGGCGCGGTGGATGGCCCCTGCGACCCCTCCGCCGGGTTCGAGTCGCGCGTTCGCCGCGTTGACCACGGCCTCCACGTCCTCCTGGGAGGTTATGTCTCCCATGACGCACTCGACCGTTACGGCACCAAATTGTCGTCTCATACGCCCTCCCATGAGTAGGCCAGCTTGCCACCTCGCCATACCGTCTCCACGGAGAGGTCGGGCGTCAGGACCGTCACGTCGGCATCGTAGCCCGGGACGAGGCGGCCCTTGCGGCGGCCTTCGCCGACGAGCTTCGCCGGGGAGGTGGATGTCATACGCGCAGCCTCGGGGACGGTGCAGCCGGTGAAGGCCAGGATGTTCATAAACGCCTCTCTCATAGTAAGCATGCTCCCGGCGATGGACCCGCTCCCCAGCCTCGGGACGCCGCCGTCGGCGTACACGGTGCGGGTAGCCAGACGGTACTCACCGTCCTCCATGCCCGTTGCGGCTATGGCGTCGGTGACGAGGCAGATGCGGTCAGGACCGAGCATACGGAAGGCGAGCCCGACCATCTCGGGATGGACGTGCAGACCGTCGGCGATCAGACCGCAGACGGTCCTCGGGTGGGCGAAGGCGGCCCCAGGCAGCCCTGGCTCGCGGTGGTGCATCGCGCTCATCCCGTTGAAGAGGTGCGTGACGCCTGCGACCTGCCCATCCAGAGCGTCGTAGGCCGGCTCGAAAGCGACGTCGGAGTGGCCGGCCGAGACAACCACCCCACGGTTCGCGGCGAACGAGATCAGCCTGTCAGCGTCCTCCAGTTCGGGGGCAAGCGTGATCATGCGCACGGGCCCGAGGTCGAGGAGATGGGCGAGCAACGCCGCATCAGGCATCGCCACGTGTGCAGCAGCGTGCGCACCCCTCTTCTGCATGCTTATAAAGGGACCTTCGAGGTGAACGCCAAGCACCTCGGCACCTGACGCGTTAGGAGTCCCGATCGCCGGCAGGACCTCCTCGTAGAGGCCCTCGGGCGAAGAGATGACCGTGGGCAGGTATGAGGTGGTTCCCGTCGAGAGCAGGGCTTCGGAGAGTTCGGGCAGGCGCGCGCTCTCCGAGGCAACGTCGACACCGAAGGCCCCGTTGACCTGCAAGTCGACGAAGCCGGGCAGGATCAGGGACTCGGGGTGATCGTGGACCTCATCCGCTTCGGCGAGGAGAGAGTCATCGGGGCTCACGTCCGCGATGGATCCTTCACCGAGAAGGACCGTGCCATCGGACCACACCTCGTAGTCCGTAACGATCTGGCCCCGTAGCGCGACGAGCCTCATGTTGCGGTCCTCCGACTATCCTTCCCCCTCATGGCGTACATCTTCCGCTCACGGGGCCGGCGAATCAAGGGGGGTGCCCGTCTTCGGGGCGAACTCGTCGACGTTGCGTTCAGGGCGGGCGTCGGGGACGCGGAGGAGGAAGAAGAGGCCCAAGGCCATTATGATGGCGAGCGAGCCTATGGAGATCCTGTAGCCGTAGGCGCCTCCCCCGAAGATGAAGAGCAGCACGGCCGTAAGCGCTGGCCCGAAGATCGCGGAGACCTTCCCGGCCAGGGAGAAAAGCCCGAAGAATTCCCCTAGCTTCTCGGGCGGCGAGAGGGCGACGAGCATCACCCGCCCCACCGTCCACATCCCTCCTAGCGCGATCCCCACGATTGGCCCCGCGAGAAAGAGCATCCAAGCTCCCAGGGCCGCGGCAGAGAGCACGATCGCGACGAGCCACAGAACGAGTACGCCGACGAGGGACCTCTTGGGCC
>JAJNDJ010000220.1 GCA_021156345.1 Rubrobacteraceae bacterium
GGTACGCGAGGGAGAGCCCGCCCCAGAGGCGCTCTCCGAGACCATCCGCGACCTCGCCCGTGCCGTCGAAACCCTCTCAGCCTACATTGAAGAACCGGAGCATCCCGTGGAGACCCGCAGGTTCGCCCTCCAAGCCGCGGTAGGGGCCACCGCAGTACTCTTGGAGCGCAACGACCTCAGGACCAGCATGCTGGTGGGCCAGATCAGGTCGACCGCCGTGGATCTCCTGCGGGCGTCGGGTATGGACTCGACCGAGTCCCTCGAAGCGCTCCGCAAAGCCGCCAACCGTACAACCCAGGAGCCGACCATCTGAGCCGGGGAGATGCCCAGGTCCGACTTGGGATCTCGGCTGCGTGGCGGCTTGTGACGCGCTCGGGGGCGTGCTAGCTTTCCCTTCATCCGTCACTCCCGCCCGGCGGGCTCTATGTCGAGGAGAAGCCCATGTCCGATCCCAGCTCCACCGACCCGGCCCGCTCTTCTGCAGTTCCGGTGACCAGAGATTTGGGAGGCCGTGTGGCGCTCGTGACCGGTGTCGGGAGGAGGAGAGGGATAGGCTCCGCGGTCTGCCTGGCGCTCGCCTCCCGCGGCGCCGACGTCGTTCTCTCCTACTGGAAAGCCTACGACCGCGAGATGCCCTGGGGGTCGGACCAGGACGAGCCTGAGGCGCTGCTAGGGAGGTTGCGTGCCGCAGGAGTTCGGGCAGAGGGGGTCGAGGTCGACCTCTCGCGCCCCGATTCCCCCGGGTCTCTGTTAGATGCGGCCCAGGAGAGAATAGGGAGGCCCTCGATCCTCGTCAACACCGCCGCATACTCCACCCGCGACGGCTTCGAAACGCTCGACGCAGAGGCGCTGGATGCCCACTATGCTGTCAACTTGCGGGCCATGGCGCTTCTCAGCGTAGGCTTCGCAAGGCGGTATCCCGGCGGTCCTGGGGGCAGGATCGTCAACTTCAGTTCAGGACAGTCGCTCGGGCCGATGCAGGGTGAGCTCGCCTACGTCGCGACCAAGGGCGCCGTCGAGGCATTCACCAGGACCCTCGCTGCCGAAGTCGGGCACAAGGGGATCACGGTGAATGCCATCAACCCTGGTCCCACGGACACGGGCTGGATGACCGAGGAGTTGAAGCGTGAGATCGCACCGATGTTCCCTTCGGGGAGGATCGGACAGCCCGAGGACGCGGCGAGGCTAGTGGCGTTCCTGGCCTGTGATGAGGGGGCCTGGATCACGGGCCAGGTCATCCATTCCGAGGGCGGTTTCTTGCGTTCTTGAGCGGAATGTTCGCCCGCCTTACGCTACCATTACGGCTTACATGAGGGTTTCCAGAAAGATCCCCAGACTCTTCCGCGAACCGCCGAGGACGCTGTTCGACGACCCGCGCTACGAAGCGTTCGAGGCGCCTGTCAAGGGGCCACTGTTTTCGACCCCTGTGTTCTACGCGCTCCTGGCCGTCTTCGGCATCTTCCTCATGCTGACCGCCGACTGGTTCGGGTTGCTGCTCTTGAATTCAGGAGGCGTCTTCCAGAGGATCGGTCCTCTCAACACCGTGCGCGTGACGGCCGTCTTGATGACCGGTATAGCTATCCCCTCGGCGCTCCTGATGTTCCACTACAAACGCCTCTACTCCTATACCTCTGACGAGAACATCTTCTTCGCCGTCACCTTCTCGCTCTCCTTCTTGCTGGGCTCCCCCTGCGTGCTCACGGGGATATTCGGATAGAAGGCTACAGATATCAGGTGGGAGGTGTCAGGTTGGACTCGTTATCCAGCCGACTGCCGTCTTCGAACCGATTTGCTGATGCCTGACGGCTACATACGCTTCGAGCGCGGTTTGTCTTCTCCCAACGAGGTCTTCGGTCTTGCTGGCGAGCCTCTTTCTCACTACCGGCCTGTACTAGAAGAGATGGGGCGGATGGGTCCCGGGGAATGGAGACGGAGGATCCACAGGGCGCACAGGGAGCGGCTCGAGCAGCAGCGAGGGTTGGGCATGGTCCCTGACGATGAGGTCCATCCGACTGACTACGTGCCCCGCATCTTGCCGGCGGCGGACTGGGCTGTGTTGGAGCGGGGGCTGGCGCAGCGGATGCTTGCCATCAACGAGTGGCTAAGACGCCTCGAGGCAAGAAAAGTTGAGGTCGTCCCAGAGGAGGTCATCGAGAGCAGTACCCTCTTCGATGCTTCGATCCCAACCCGATTCGGAGACGTCCCAAACCGGCAGATGGGCTTCGACATCGTCGCCGTCGAGCGTCCCTGCCGGACCGGCGAGTGGGAATACCTCGTCATCGAGGACAACGCCAAGATGCCGGTCGGTATCGAGCCGATGAACATCCTCAGGGCGAGCACACCCAATGTGCTACCCGAGTCGTACACGGCGCTCCGGGTGAGACCGCTCGACGGGTTAATGGAGCGCTTGGGCGAGATCGTGCGGGCCGCTTCGCCCGAACCCGACCCCACTATTGCGATCCTCTCCACAGGGCCTCATGACCAGTACTACCTCGACCACAAGGTCTTCGCCAGCGAGCTCGGGGCGATCCTGGCCGAGCGGCACGAGGTCGAGCTCGACCGCGACGGAAGGCTCGTCCACAAGAAGAGCGGGCGTAGGATCGACATAATCTACGAGCGTATCGAGGACGGCAGGATCTACGACGATATAAAGGGCTTGATCGAATCTCAGGCCAGGGGCCTCATCGACGCCGTCTTCGCCCCCAACCTGGGCATCGCCGACGATAAGGGCGTCTATCCCTTTATCCCCGAGATGATCCGGACCTACCTCGGAGAGGAGCCTGTGCTGAGCAACGTGGAGACTTACTCGCTCGCCGTCGAGGAGGACCGCCGCTACGTCATCGACCACTTCGACGAGCTGGTAATAAAGAGCCGCAGTGGCTGGGGCGGCAAGGATGTCCTCATCGCTCCTGAAGAGTCGAGAGAGGACATCGAGAAGTTCCGCAAGCAAGTGGAAGAAAACCCTGTCGAATACGTGGCCCAGAAGACGATAGACTTCTCCACCCATGTCCTCTGCGAGGCTAATGATGGTTTTGTTCTGCGCGACGCCCACGCTGACTACCGCATCCACGCCCTCGCCCCAGACGCCCAGAACAT
>JAJNDJ010000009.1 GCA_021156345.1 Rubrobacteraceae bacterium
GACATCCCTGAACTCGGCGACGGCGGCGTTGAGCTGTCCGACGAACGATGTGCGGCTACGGCTGAGGCCCTGCCTCAGCCTGCCAAACCACCCGCCGGAATCCTGCCGCTCGGCGATCGTCTCGGGTGCCTCATCGACGGCGCCAGGCTCAGGCAGAGACTCCTCGGCCTCACCGGGTTCGGTCTCCTCGATCTCCCATACGTCATCGGGTGCAGGCTCCTTTCTCTCGGCCTGCACCTCTTCGGCCGAAGGCACCTCTACGAATGATCCGAGATCCGCAGCGAGCCGGCCGTTGACGTCTTCGACATCTCGGGGGGAATGCTCCGGCTCACTGGCTACGGCCGGTCCGTTCACCTGCTCTTCATCAGTATCTCGTCTGAAAAAACTACGCCACGAGCGCGCCATAGGCGATTTCTTACTCTCCCTGCAAACGCTTCGACACAACAGTGGTGGCCCCGGAGGCATCCTGAATCACCCCGTAGAGCACATCCGCCGCGGCCATCGTTCGTTTAAGAACACGCTGAACAGAAACGACAGCGCGAGCAGGGCCCGTTCGCCCCCTGATAGTACGCGCAAGGGCCGCCAGCCCTTCCTCCCCAACCGCAACCCAATCTCCACCCCGTCTGCAGAGAGATCCAGGACCCCGGAAGATCCCTCGAGCATCCGCGGCACCATCTCCCCGAACGCATCCCTTACCCTCCCGAAGGTCTCCGAGAAACGCGACTCTATCTCCCTGTCCACGGAATGTATTATGCGGTTGAGTTCGTTGGCTGCGGCCTCTGCGTCGGCCCTCTGGGCCGAGACGAACTGGTGGCGTTCGCGCAGACCCTCTTCCTGGGAGAGGGCGAGGAGGTTCACGTCCCCAAAGCGCTTGAGTCTGCGGGCGAGGGCGTTGCGATCTCTGTCTGTACTCTCCTCGTGCTTCTCGGCCTCGTGGCGGGCAACATCCAGGGTGGCGCCCCACTCCGCCTGTATCTCCTCGCTAGCCTCGGCCGCCGCGGATTCGGCTCTGGACACCTCTTCGGCGAGGCGTTCGGCGTTCGCGCGGGCGGTAGCGAGCTTTCCAGCGAGGTCCACCGTCCTGCGCGAGAGGGTCGTGCGCTCCGCTGAGACCCGGCGGTGCGCCTCGGCGGCCTTTCCCCGGAGGCGCCGCAATGCATTTCTGCGCCAGCGGACGGTCGTGACGAGCTTTGTGGCCGCCCTCGCCGCCCTGGCGGCGAGTGCTTCCGAGTTGCCTGCTTCGTCCCGAAGAGCTTTCGCGAACCGCTCCAGCTTGCGTGAGATAGCCTCCCTGCGAATTGCGCCTGAGGCGAGGGTATCGCGCAACTCCGACAGCCTCCGGTCCGATGCGGCAGCGGCCGAGGTGGCCGCCTCGGCCGCTGCGGTGGAAGCGGCCAGCTCCTCCCTGACACGCTCAGCATTCTTTTTGGCTTCCGCAAGCGCTCTCTCCGTCCGGGAAGTGACATCGGAGAGGATAGAGAGAGTCCTTTCCCGCTCCAGAAAGGCCTTCCTCGAATTCTCTCCTGCTGTCTTGCGGCGTCTTGCTTCGCGTGAGACCAGGGCTCGGGCGCGTGCCGTCCGCTCAGCGAGAGCCGCAAGCCCATCTACGGTTCCGGCCAGCCTCTCCAGGCGATTCGACACACCCGAGACGGCCTCCCTCAAGTCATAGAGGGTCCCGCCGGGCCCTTCCTTCAGGGCTTCGAGGTGATTCATCCAGGCGGCGAGCCGCGTCTTGCGTGCCAAGTTGCCAGGACCGGGACGCAGGCTCACGCCGGTCCTCGTGAGGCGAAAACCGTCCCTCGTAACCGCCACGTATCCGTTGGCGTTCGCCCCGTCATCAGGACGATCGACGACAAAGATGCCGGTCAGGAGGCGCCGTACCGCTTCATCGTAGCGCGCGTCCAGAACCTCTACGCATTCGATCAGGGGTTTTCCAGGCAAGGCCCCATTCGATTCCATGGCCCTCGCGTCGAGGCGGACGGCCACCGGCTCGGCGTCCGAGAGAAGCTTCATCCCCTCATCGAGGTTCTCCGCAAGCACCCCGGCACCGTACTCTCCAAGGGCCGCTTCGACGGCGACCTCGTAGCCCGGGCGGGCCCGGATCACCTCGTAGAGCCGCGTGCTCGTCCCGTCAGGGGCAGTCTCCCTCAACGCACGTACCCTGGATTCGGCCCTCCCAACAGCGGCGGCGAGGACCCCGCGCCTGCGGCTGATCTCCTCTGCGAGCCCATCTACCCGTGCGAGCATGCCATCTACCTGGTCGCGGAGATTCTCCATCGTGGTGCGGTCTTCCGATTCTTCGAGGTCCGAGATCACGGCCGCAAGGTGCGAGAGGCCCTCTTCGGACATCACGCGTTGCTCACTTTGGGACCCAAGCCCGGCTAGGCGCGCGCGGAGTCCATCCAGCTCCCCGGCCAGCCTATCCCTCTCACTATCGGCAGACGCGCTCTTCTCGCTGGATCTCGCAACGACCTTCTGGAGCCGGTCTGATTCCTCTCGCCTCTCTAGAGTTTCGGCCTCCAGATCTCTGGCTCTATCTTCGAGACCAGCCAGAGTTTGCGACACCCGGCGTAACTCGTCCTCCAAGCGGGACACGGTGAGTTTCGTCTCCCCCTCGCGTCCCCGGCCCGCCTCCAGTCGCAAGAGAGTCCTGTCCGAGCGCAGGGCCTCGACCCGAAGGTCCTCTGCTCCATCCTCCAGGGCTTCGAGTCGCTGTTCGGTCTTTCCGAGCCCGTCCTCGAGTTGCTGCAGGCGGCTTTCGATCCCTGCCTCTTCCTCACGAACGTCACGCTCGCGCGCGGCCAGCTCTGAAGCCTCCGTCCTGGCCTCGTCGAGCTTCCCCCTAAGTCCGTTCAACTCCCTGGTTGCGACCCGATAGAGGTGTGCCAGGGAGAGCTCGCGGTAGCGGGATTCGATCTCCCTGTACGCGCGGGCGGCAGCGGCCTCCCTTTCTATCCTGCGCAACTGGCCTTCGAGCTCGGCCTCAAGCTGGCGGCTACGTTCGAGTTGGACGTCGGCCCTCTCCAGACGGCGGCTCGCCGAGACTCGGCGCCTCCTGTAGACGCCGAGTCCCGCGGCCTCTTCCAGCGCGAGCCGGCACGCGGCCGCCCCACCAGCGACTATCGCGTCTACGGCGCCCTGGCGCAGGATGCTGTGGCGTCCCAGGCCCGCCTCGCCAGCGACGGCGCGTACGTCCGCAAGGCGGGCCCGGGAACCGTTGATCCCGTACTCCGTCTCCCCGCTGCGGGAGATCCGGCGCGTGATCGAAACTTCCCTGTAAGGGAGAGAGATCCTGCCGTCTTCGTTGTCGAGAACGAGGGTTACTTCGGCGGCCCTCGCACCCGAGAGCGTCTCCGAGCCGGCGAAGATCAACTCGCTCATGGCCCCAGCCCGCAATACCCCAGGGCTCTGCTCCCCGATCGCGAAGAGCACAGCGTCGGTGATGTTGCTCTTCCCCGACCCGTTCGGCCCGACGATCGAAGTGATGCCCCCTTCGAGCGGCATCCTGACGGGCCTGGCGAAGGTCTTGAAGCCCTTGATATAGATAGCCGAGAGCACTAAACAGGTATTCTACGCAACTTCCGTCCGGAAAGCACGTCGAAAAGTGCAGCAAAAAGGCTTTCAGCCCGCCGCCTGTCGGCAGCTTGTCAGCTTTTCGGCACGGTCCGACCTACGGCCTTCGCTCCCGGCTAGGCCTTGGGCAAGCGAAAGCAGAGTAGCTGCCTTGCTCTATGCGCTTACGTGTACCTCGACGGTGGAGCGTGGGACGGGACGGATGCCCAGGATCTCCAGCGCGTTTCTTGCTGCGGTCTGCTCGCTCTCTTTTATGGAGCTGCCTTCACCGGTGGCGACTGCCTTTCCTTCAACGGAGACCCTGGAAGTAAAATTGGGCCTGTGGGCCGGTCCTTGCTTGGAGATGACACGGTACGTCGGCCTCAGACCGTCTGCCTGTAGAGTCTCCTGCAGGAGCGTCTTCCAGTCACGCAGCTCGTCGGTGTCTACCTCTGCGGGGTTGAAGATCTCATCCAGCGTCCTGAGCACCAGGTCCCTGTCTATGAGGTAGGCCCCCCCGATAATGGCCTCGACGGTATCGGCGATGACCGAGTCGTTTATGACGGAGCTCTCGATGATCTCCTCTATACCTTCGCTCCGGCCTACCATTGCAAGAAAGGACTTCCTTACAAGATGAGCCCTGATGCGCGTGAGATCCCCCTCCAGGAGCTCGGGGTAGCCGTGGAAGACCAGCTCGGCGACACGGCTGTTCAAAACGGAGTCCCCGAGAAATTCAAGCCTCCCGTTCGACTCGTAAGGGTCCGCGACGCTCGGATGGGTCAACGAGCGTTGCCTCAAAGGTTCTGGCAGGATCGCTATGAGGTCTCTTATAGACATCTCGTTCTCTATTCTACACTTGTAAAGGCGATCACGACATTATGCCCGCCGAATCCCATTGAGTTCGAGATGGCGGCTTTGAGGTCAGGGGCCTCGATCGGCTCGCTCCCAACGTAGTTAAGCTCCTCGCAGTCTTCCGCGAGCTTCTCGAGGTTGATCGTTGGTGGGACGATTTTGTGCTTTATGGCAAGGGCGCACATGATACCTTCGGTGGCGCCGACGGCCCCGAAGGAGTGCCCCGTCATCGACTTCGTACCGGAGACCAGGGCGTGCGGCACGACCCTCGCTATGGCCTTCGTCTCTGGCCCGTCTCCGGTCGGTGTGGCTGTGGCGTGGGCGTTGACGTGGCCCACGTCCTCGGCGTCGAGGGCCGAATCCTGGAACGCGTGGACCATCGCCCGCTCGACGCCGCGGCCGTCCTCATCGGGCGCGGTTACGTGGTAGGCATCGGTAGTGCGGCCGTAGCCGGCTACGGCGGAAATCGGTTCTGCGCCGCGGCGCTCCGCGTGCTCCTCGCTCTCCAGGACCAGGGCCCCGGCACCCTCGCTCATCACGAAGCCGTCGCGGCCCTCGTCGAAGGGACGGCTCGCTCGGGCTGGGTCGTCGTTGCGGCGGCTCACGGCCCTAATGGCGCAGAAGCCAGCCATGGAGAGGGGCGTTATCGGGGCTTCCGAGGAGCCGGCTATCACCACGTCGGCGTCTTTGCGTCGGATCAGCTCGAGCCCCTCCGCGATCGCCTCCCCTCCCGTGGCGCAGGCAAGGACAGGACACTGGCTGGGCCCCGTGGCGCCGAGCGCGATAGCGAGTTGCCCGGCCGCCATGTTGGGGACCATCATCGTGATCAGGAACGGGCTCACTCTTCCGGGTCCACGCTCGTTCATGACCCTGTACTCGCGCTCCCAGGTCGAGAGCCCCCCTATACCGCTGCCCATCACGATAGCGACCCGCTCGGGCCGCTCGCGGATCAGGTCGACTATCCCCGCGCTCTCCGCGGCCTGTATGCCCGCGGCAATGCCAAGCTGGGCAAAGCGGTCCATCCTTCTGGCCTGCTTTTTCTTTATAAAGTCAGTCGGATCGAAATCCCAGCACTCACCGGCGATCCGCGAAGGATAGGGGGAGGGGTCGAAGAGCGTGATCTCCCCTATTCCGCTCTTGCCGTGTAGGGCTGCATCCCAGAAGTTCTCCACCCCCGTTCCAAGGGGCGTCACAGCCCCGGTTCCTGTTACGAGCGCACGCCCCCTCCCACTAACGTCAGGGTCGGTCACGCGGCCTGATGCTCCATCACGTAGTCGACGGCCTCCTCGACAGTGGTGATCTTCTCGGCCTCCTCATCGGGGATCTCCATCCCGAACTGCTCCTCGAGCTCCATTATGAGCTCCACCAGATCCAGAGAGTCCGCCTCCAGATCCTCGCGGAAGGAAGCGTCGGATGTAACGTCACCCTCATCTACTCCCAGCCTGTCGGCGGTAATCTCCTGTATCTTGCCGAGTATCTCTTCGCGATCCAAGGCTTCTCTCCTCTCGAATACTCTTACAAACTACTATGACAGGTCCAACGATAGCGCGTAGTGTAAACCTAAAACACCTTACTGCATAGTCATGCCGCCGTCGACGGCCACGGTCTGGCCTGTAACGTATCCGGCGCCTTCGCCAGCCAGGAACGCAACGACCTCGGCCACCTCCTCCGCCTCTGCAAACCTACCCGCCGGTACCTGGCCCCTGATCTGGTCCTTGACCTCGTCAGACAGGCTGCTCGTAAGCTCGGTTTCGACGTAGCCCGGCGCTACGACATTGGCCGTGATGCCGCGCTGCGCTACCTCCCGCGCCACGCTCTTGGTGAAGCCGATGATCCCGGCTTTGGAGGCAGCATAGTTGGCCTGCCCCACGTTCCCGACGAGCCCTACGACAGAGGACACGTTGACTATTCGCCCCCACCTCGCCCGTATCATGGGCCTCAAGGCCGCCCGCGTGCACAGGTAGGTGCCCTTGAGGTTGGTGCTCAACACCTCGTCGAACTCGGTCTCTTTCATACGCATCATCAAATTATCCCTGGTCAGGCCAGCGTTGTTGACGAGTATCTCGACCTGTCCGAGGGCATCGCCCACACTTTTGAACAGCGCATCGACGTCCTCGGGTGAGGCAACGTCACCCTTGAAGATCTCGCACAGCGCCCCCGCCGCCCTTAGTTCCTCTGCTACCTCCTCCGCGCTCGCGTCGTTGGAACGATAGGAGATCGCCACGTTCGCGCCTTCGTTCGCAAGTCTCACCGCCACGGCGCGGCCTATGCCTCTTCCGCCGCCAGTAACGAGGGCGACCCGTCCGGCCTCGATCACGGTGCCTCCCCTCGCTCCACGAAGGCGAACATCAGGTCGGCCTCACAGACTCGCTCGTTCCCGACAGTAGCCCGGCCCTTACCCCTTCCGACCCTGCCTTTGAGACGGACGATCTCGACCTCCATCCTGAGCACGTCGCCAGGCAGAACCTGCCTACGGAACCTGACGCCGTCTATCCCCGCGAAAAGCGCGAGCCTGTCAACGTGCTCCCCGCCGGCCATGACGCCGACAGCGCCTACCTGGGCCATTGCCTCGATAATGAGAACACCGGGCATGACAGGGTAGTCAGGGAAGTGACCCTGGAAGAAAGGTTCGTTCTGGGTGACGTTCTTTACGCCGACGGCACGCACACCAGCTTCGAGCTCCTCGATCCTGTCCACAAGAAGGAAGGGGTAACGGTGCGGTATGAGATCCCGGATCTGGGCCGGCCCGAGCGGCGCCTTCACGGGAGCACCTCCCCGGCCGTCCGCCCATCTACGTCTCCTTTCTTGAAGTCTCGCAACATCCTCGTCAGTGTCCCATCCTCCCCGGCCTCGAAGATCTTGCGCACCCCAAGTTCAACCAGGCACTCTACCACGGCCACCCACCGCACAGGCGAGAGCATCTGGTGCCGCAACGCCTCGCGCACCTCCTCCGCCGTCGTCAACACCGCCCCATCCGTCGCCCCGACCATCGGTATCACTGGTTCTACCAACTCGACTCCTCCGAGAAGCTCGTCCATCTCCCGCGCCGCCCCTGCCATGAGCGGCGAATGGAAAGCCCCCGATACCTCGAGCTTTACCTTCCGCCCACTTACACGCTCAGCGACTTCCTCGAGCGCATCCTTCTGCCCGGAGATGACGGTCTGGCGTGGCGTGTTGAAGTTCGCCGCAACGACTATACCGTCGGCTTCGTCGGCAGCGCTTGCCACGCTATCAGGCTCGGCGCCGATCAGGGCTACCATCCCCCCAGGGTTCTGCATTGAGGCCTCGCTCATCAGGCGATCCCTCTCGGCAACGAGCCGCACACCATCGGTGAGACCGAGGCACCCCGCAGCGTGGGCGGCTGCGTACTCGCCGAGCGAGTGGCCGGCCACCACGTCTGGCTCTATCCCGGCCTGCCGCAAACGGTAGAGAAGATCCACGGAGCCAGCGAATACGGAGAGCTGGTAAGGCACGGCTTCGTCACCGACGTAGGCGAGGGCGGCCTCGCGCGCGGCGCCGGAGGTCTTCCCGCTTACTGTACCCTGCCCGGGGAAGACCACGGCCCGCTGTATTCCGTTGCTCCGCAAACTAGATCCTGTACAGGTTCGCAGCCCAGGTCAGGCCGAACCCGAAGCCAACGGTGATGACGTACTTTCCTGGCTCCATCGCGTCGTAGATGTCAGGGTAGGAGAGCGGGATGCTCGCCGCCGAAGTATTTCCGAACCTGTCGAGGTTGATCACGACCCGGTCCTCAGGTATCTCCATCTTCCGGGCCGCGGATCGTATTATGCGTGCATTTGCCTGATGGGGTATCAGGTACTGGACCTCATCAGGCGAGAGTGCGTTGCGGGAGAGAAGCTTCTCGACCATGTCGGGCAGTATCCTGACGGCGAACTTGAATACCTCGCGGCCGTTCTGGAAGAGCTTCTCCTCGTCACCCGGGTGGCCAGCGCGCCCCAGCGTGGCCCCCCTGCCGTCGGCCCCGAGGATGTGGTCGACGAAACCGGAATCCCCTTCGCCGCCGTCGAGTACGACCGCGCCCGCGCCGTCTCCGAAAAGGACGGCCGTCGAGCGGTCTCCCTGGTCGACGATGGTGCTCATGGCGTCCGACCCGATGAGCAAGACCCTGCCAGCCGCGCCTGAGCGGAGCATGGCTGAAGCGACAGAAGCGGCGTATGAGAAGCCGGCACACGCTGCAGCAAGGTCCATCGCGCCGGCACCTGGGGCCCCTATCTCCTCCCCGACCAGACACGCGACTGACGGCATGGACTCAGGCGCGGTCGACGTACCGCAGATAATAAGGTCCACAGACCCTCCATCTACCCCGGCATGCTGGAGGGCTTTCTTCGACGCCGCAACGGCGAGCGTCGCGGCGTTCTCGCCTTCAGCGACAAAATGGCGAGCTTTGATCCCTGTTCGCGCCGAGATCCATTCGTCCGTGGTGTCAAGCACGCCTTCTAGGTCGCTGTTGGTAACGATCCTGCCCCCGAGAGCCCTTCCGACGCCGAGGATCCTGCCGACAGCACCGCCGTTCAAGCCGACCTGCCCTCAGACAGACTGTGTGCGGAGAGCGCCCGCTGCAGTTCCTCGGTCAGGCCTGCGCCGGCGTGCGAGATACCGAGTAACGCGTTCTCGACGCCCGTAGCTCGCGAGTTTCCGTGGCCGATCACGACCGAGCCCCTTACGCCGAGCAGGAAGGAACCCCCATAATTCTCGGGGTCCACCGTGTTTCTCACCCCCAACAATCGCGGACGAAGGATACCTGCGGCGAGTTTGCTCACGAGATCGCCCGTCATCGCGGAGCGAACCATGCCCAGGATCTCACGCGCCACCCCCTCGGCCGTCTTGAGGACGATGTTGCCCGTAAAACCGTCCGTTACGAGCACGTCAGCCACCCCGCTAGGGATGTCTCGACCCTCCACATTGCCGGCGAAACTAATGTCAGACTCGTCCATGAGACGGTACGCCTCCTTTGCGAGGTCGTTGCCCTTCCCCGGCTCCTCGCCGACATTAACGAGTCCGATCCGCGCTTCCCCCTCCAACCCGAAGTAACGTTTCGCGAGCACACCGCCAAGAATAGCGAAATTCAAGAGGTCCTGCGGCCTGCAGGAGACGGTGGCCCCGGCGTCGAGTAGCAAGACGGGCGAAGGGAAAGGTAGCAGAGTGGCGATCGCGGGCCTGCGGCATCCCTCGAGGCGTCCCATCCTGAGCAATGCCGCCGCCACCGTGGCGCCGGTGTTCCCCGCTGAAAAGAACGCGTCAGCCTCCCCGTCACGAACCATCCCGGCCGCAACGGCGACGCTGGCGTCGGGATGGGCCCTCAGCGTCGAAGAGGGCTCCTCGTCCATCCCGACGGCTCCCCCAGAGTACCGCAGCGAGACGTTCGGTGGGGGATCAGGGCCCACCTCGGCTTCGATGGCATCAGACTTCCCGACTAGCATCAACTCGTCGTGCAACAAGTCTCTGGCAGCGGATAGGGCGCCGGCGACGATCTCCCGCGGGGCATTATCTCCGCCGAGGGCGTCTACCGCAATACGCACTGGAAGGGCTTATCTGGGCTTAGATGTCCTCTACGGCGACTACCGTGCGGCCCTTGTAGAAGCCGCACTCAGGGCAGACCCTGTGCGGTACGTGCGGCTGGCCGCAGTTGGGGCAGGCCACCAGACCCGGGCCTGTGATCGCGTGGTGCGCCCGGCGCTGGTTCCTGCGCGCCCGTGACGACTTCTTCTTGGGTACGGCCATGCGAATACCTCCTGGTTGCTATTGACTCAAGATCGTGAGGCGAAGAGGCCGTCGAGGCCCCGCCAGCGCGGGTCTACCTCGTCGCCATCGCCTTCGGGGTGCACGGGCTCGGAGCCAGGTGAGAACACCTGCATCGGGACCTCGTTCGGCAGGGCGCCTTCCGTATAGCGCGCCAGATCCAGGGTCCAGTCCTGGACACAGACCTCAGGGTTGTTCGGCCCCGAGAGGAACTCCGAGTCGCCGAACTCCAGTTCGAGCTCCGTGGGCTCGAGCGTCCTGTCGCAGGTCGTAAGCACCGTCGCGACGACCCGCACGTCGAGGTGCAGACCCTCGGAGAGACGTGTGACGCCTACATCTGCCTCTGCCTTCGTAACCTCGTGGTGGCGCCCGTAGAGGTCGAAAGGACCTGCGGAAAACTCGGCACGCACCTCGTGCGTGTCTCCGACCTCCGCACCGGGTCGCCTGAGGGGGATCAAAGGCTTCATGAGATAAGTTTACTACTTGCTATTGTTCCTGGACGCCCTGCAGCTTTGTGCGTCCACGCTGCACGGCCTCCAGGAGCTTGCCGAGGTTGTCCTCGAGGTTGGCGAGTACCTCGTCAGCGTAGTCCTCGGCGCCGAGGCGTATCTCGCGCTCGCGGCGGCGGGCATCCTCCATGATCTCCGCGCTCCGCTTCTCAGCCCTCTTCAGGACCTCTTCTTCTGAGGTGATCTTCTCGGCCTCGTCCTGGGCGCTGCGAATGATACGGTCGCTCTCGCTGCGGGCCTCATCGAGCATCGCCTGGCGCTCCTTGACGATCCAGCGGGCCTGCTTGAGCTCCTCCGGTATAGTCTGGCGCATCTGGTCTATGATGTCGAAGGCGGCGTCCCGGTCGACCATCGCCGTGTTGCCGAAACCGGGGAAGCTGCGTGCGTCCTCGACCAGTTCTTCCAACCTATCTATAAGTACCAGTACGTCCATCTTCTACTACCTATCCTTCGCCTACGATCCCTCTATCTTACCGTCCTGACCGGAGTATATCTGCCTCACGGTCTCGAGTACGCCTTCAGGTACGAGCCCGCGCACGTCTCCGCCGAGCGATGCTATCTCCCTGACCGCGCTCGAGGAGAGGAAGCTGTGCTCCGCCGAAGCCATTATGAAGACCGTTTCGAGCTCCGGAAACATAGTCCGGTTCAGCTGCGCCTGCTCGAACTCCGACTCGAAGTCCGAGACGGCCCGCAGGCCCTTCACGATCACCTGCGCACCCCGCTCCCTCGCGAAGTCCACCAGGAGCCCCTCCATCACCTCGACGGAGACATTGTCCATGTCGGCGGTGACCTTCTCTAAGAGCCGCGCCCGTTCGACCGCGGGAAGGCGGGCCTGCTTGCGGCGGTTACTACCGACTGCAACGACCACGTGGTCGAAGATCTGGGAAGCGCGCACGATGACGTCGAGGTGCCCCGTCGTTACAGGGTCGAAGCTACCTGGACACACAGCCACGATCATTGTCAGCTCAGACCGATCAAGTATGGTTATGAACGTGCCGCCGTAACGGCGCGTTACCCCTTTCTGGCCTCCTGCGCCCTCAACCGGAGCCTCGCCGCTCTCGATCGCGACCCTTCCTCCCGGCGCGAGCAATGAGCGTAGCCGG
>JAJNDJ010000221.1 GCA_021156345.1 Rubrobacteraceae bacterium
TCGCTCTCCGGGCCGGAGCGGGCGAACAGGTTGCCGAAGACGCAGTAGCGCCACAGCTCCGGCACGCCCACCAAGAGGGGGACGAAAGGAGAAGCGAAAGTCTCCTGCCCGAGGTCTATGGCATGCCCAATGCTGCCGATCTCCGGCGAAGAATCGAAGGTGGAGCAGACTTTGTAGTGGAAAACCGGCGCGTTCAGCTCCCGGAATCGCTTGAAGACGGGCAGCAGTTCCGCGTCCATCTCCGCCGTCGGCAGTGACCTGCTCACCCCAGCGACTCCTACTGCTTGGATGCCCTCGAAGCGCCGGAGCTGCTCCGGACCGGGCGGCTCGACAAACAGGATCGTGCGAATCCCTAGGCGGGCGAGGGACTCCATCGCGTCGTTGGACCCGGTGAAGTCGTCGCCGTAGAAGGCGAGGAGAAGTTGATTCACTTCACTAATCTAGATCCTTTTCTATCGCGAGGGGGTCAGTGAGCCAAACTTCTCCATCGCTGCCCGCAGCTCCGGGTGCTCGCGAGCGTGCTCTTCGAGAGGGATACCGTTCCTTGCGGCATCCCAGGCCTGCCGACGGTACGTTTCCGGAGCCTGCCCGCCCCACTGACCAGACGAGATGACCGGCATGATCGTCCTGTGATCGAACATCGGCTCCAGGCAAGATTTTATGGACTCCACCACGGAGTCGTCGGACTCCCAGAACTTGTTCTGGATGCCGTTGACGTGGAGCTGGTCCACCCCCGCGAGCCGCCAGATCTTCTGGTAGGCCCTGAACTCCACACCTATATAAGGGTAACGGGTAAGCGCGCCCCAGCCGTTGCGGTGCGCGTGGATCGGCAGCTGGCAACGCTCTTTCAGGTACGAAAACGCCGCTAGTCCCACGTTGTTGATGCCCACCATCACGCAGGTACCGCCGGCGCGCAATACAGTGTCGTGGTGACGGAGCATCGCCTCCAGATCGTCGGTGATGTTGAAGGCGTACATCACCTTTCTTCCGGTTCTCTCGGCTACCTCGTTGACTACCCGCATTACCTCCTCGACTCTACGCTCCAGCGGCGAGTAGGGCGGGTTGGCGATTAGCTCGTCATCCTTGATGAAGTCGATGCCAACCTCGGCCAAATCACGCGCTAGCTCAGCGGTTTGCTCCGGAGTAAGTCCTACGCTGGGCTTGACTATGGTCCCGATGACGGGACGGTCGGCGGGCACTCCCGAGAGCTCCTTCGTCCCCTCGATTCCGAACCGCGGTCCCAGGTAAGCTTCCCCAAACGCTCGCGGCAATTCTAGGTCGAGCAGCCGCAGCGCGGAGACCTCGGCCACCTCGTAGATGTTCCCCGCCACCGTCGCGATCAGGGCGGGCAGGTTAGTGCCGACGTTCTCCAAGGGGATGGAGATCTCAACCTCGGCGCGCCGGTAGCGCACCTTCTCGCCCGGGGCGTAGCGGGTGCCGGGTAAGCTCGGCGCGTTTACCGTTTCCAGTTCTTCTATGCGCTCTATTCGCGCACCGTGACGCTGCAGCAGGGTATCCGTCTCTCCCGGGAGCTCGACGAAGGTACCGGAGGACTGTTCACCCGCAACAACTTCTGCGGCATGCTCCACAGGATGCGGGGTCTCGATCAGGTACGTCGCTACGATACGTTCGCTAATCATGATCTACGCCCTCATTTCCCTAAGCCACCCCGGCACCATGGTATCTCAAGGTCAACCTCCTTGCTGCGCAAGCGCTCTTCGCGACCGCTCGCGATCAATATCTTGCCGCCTCCTCGCCGCTGTAATATGCTGCCGCACATCGTCAACCTCGGTGCGGGGCGGAAAGGAGCAGCGGAATGGGGGGCGATTTGGGTGGCAAGGCGGTGCTAGTGGCCGACCGCGAAGGCGCGGAAGCCGAGGCGTTCGGGCGGCTCGACGCCCTCGTCACCAGCGCCGGGATCTCCCTGTCACGACCCTACTTGCAGACCTCGCTCGAGCCCTGGCAGGAGACGCTGGACGTCAACCTCGAACAGGAGATGATCTTCGAGTCGGAGGAGGAAGAATGAGAGATAATTCACCACGACCGCACCACCTCAACCTGGCAGTCGGCGGCGGCGACGTCGCCCGCACGGCCGACTTCTACCGCAACCTGCTGGAGCTGACCCCCGTCGAGCTGCCGCGCGACCAGGACTCCTACGGCGCCGCGATTGCGACGTTGCAGGACCCATGGGGCTACCAGTACCACTTCATCCCTGATGACCCCGGCTTCGCCGCACGTCACGGGCTGTCGGTGAACCCGCTTGGCTCTGGACACCTCGCCTTTCGCGTGGACGACATCGCGGCGGTACGGGCGCGCCTTGACGCCGAGGGCATCCCCTACAGCGACATGGGCGAGTGGGCGATCAAGGGCTGGCATCAGCTCTTCTGCGCCGACCCCGATGGCCGGGTGATCGAGTTCGTCATGAAATGCCCGGCGTAGACGCATAAGGCTTCGTCACCCTCCATGGCTACCATACGCTGGAGCAATAACTATGAAAGACAGGGTAAGCGACGAGATCCTAGCGAAAGGAGATCAGATACCTGAGAAGGTCGGTTTTGTGGGACTCGGGATCATGGGTGGGCCCATGGCGCGCAACCTCGCGCTGGCAGGCTACGAGCTCGTGCTCTACAACAGAACCCGCAGCAAAGCCGAGGAGCTGGCAGCAGAGGTGGGGGCAAAGGTAGCCGAAATCCCGAAGGAAGTCGCCCGGAGTAGTGGCGTGATCTTCACGATGCTCCCCGGTCCGCCGGAGGTCGAGGAGGTCGTGGCCGGAGAGGACGGCCTCCTGG
Organism: Rubrobacteraceae bacterium; assembly: GCA_021156345.1. Next base: position 2,790 of record JAJNDJ010000221.1, read on the forward strand.
AGGGAGCCGGGGAAGGCTCTCTGATCATCGACATGAGCACCTCCTCGCCCGTCCTGGCGCGGGAGCTGGCCCGTATCGCCCGCAAGCGGGGAGTCAGGACGCTCGACGCCCCGGTGAGCGGGGGCGACGTGGGGGCTGAAGAGGGGACGCTCTCGATCATGGTCGGCGGCGACAAGGAGGACTTCGAGCGCGCCAGGCCCCTGTTCGAGGTCATGGGCGAGACCGTGACCCACGTCGGCCCTTCAGGTACCGGCCAGCTCGTGAAGGCGGCCAACCAGATCGTGGTGGCACTCGTCATCGAGGCGGTTTCGGAGGCACTGGTCTTGGGCTCGAGGGGCGGCGTCGCCCCGGAGAAGATCCTGGAGGTGCTCTCCGGCGGACTCGCGGCCAACAAGGTGATGGAGGTCAAGCGGGAGAAGTTCCTGAACCACGACTTCGAGCCGGGCGGCAAGGTCGAGTTCCACCGCAAGGATCTGAGGATCGCCCTGGAAGCGGGCAGGGAGTACGGGGTGCCGCTGCCGGTCACGGCGGTGGTGTACCAGATGTTCGAGGCCCTGATGGCCGAAGGCCGGGGCGGCTTGGATCACTCGTCGCTGCTGACGGTCATCGAGGATTTGGCGCAGTGCAGGGTAGCATCGCCCCCGGAGAACCGATAGACGCTTGGCACGAGTTTTGAGGTCACCGGCCCAGCAAGTCCACGAAAGCCGGGGCAGGCGACACTCTGCCCTCGAATATCGGAGTCCCGCCAACCATGAGAGGAGTAGAATGGGCATCTCGGTCAGCATAAGTAGTCGGCGGGCAGCCAAAACGTGAGGTAACCATTGAAGATCGGTGTGAAGATCCCCAACGATAGTGCCAAGGCCCACGACATAGGCCTCACCAACATGGGGCGACTGGCAGAAGAGGCAGGCGCGGACAGCCTCTGGGTAAACGACCACCTCCTGATGGTAGAGAGCGGGCGCTCGCCCTACCCGTTCACCCCGGACGGCGCTTTCCCTTGGCCTATGGACCTGCCCAGATACGAATGTCTTACAGCCGCTTCTTTCCTGGCCGCCACCACCTCAAGGTGCAGGGTCGGTACCTCGGTCCTCATCCTCCCGCAGCGCAACGTCCTGGAGCTAGCGAAGACAACCGCGACCCTGGACGCCTTGAGCGGAGGTCGCTTCGTACTCGGGATCGGTGTCGGGTGGTTCGCCGAGGAGATGGAGGCGCTCGGCTACCAGTTCGACACTCGCGGGCGGCGCACCGACGAGATGATCGAGGTTCTGCGGCACTGCTGGACGGGGAGACCCCAGCCCTTCCAGGGTAAAGAAATCGCCGTGCCGGAGGGCCTGATCTTCGAGCCGCGGCCCTCCCAACCGAACGGCCCTCCCATCCTCGTCGGCGGGATGAGCCGGGCGGCGCTCAGACGCGCCGCGCAGCGCGGCGACGGCTGGCTCGCCTTCCAAAGAGGGGAGCTCGACGCTGGGCAGCTCGAGGACCTGCTCGAGACACTAGAAGACTTTCGTGAGAAAGCCGGGCGGCTCGACGAGTCCTTCAGCCACGTTATGCAGCTGAGTAGTTCTCCCGGGATGGCGCCCGGGCTGCCGGAGTTCGCCGTCCGGGTGCAGGAACTTGGGTTCGACGAGCTGATAATAAATCCCCCTTGGGAGGATCTTGTGCAAGCAGAAGAACTGATAGACCAGGTCAAAACCACAGTCTCGACCAGCGGCGCGTCCTGACGGTGGAGGCACGATCCCGCCCGATCAAGCCTAGCATCGGTGTGAGGAGCACTCTGTTCCGCACCACGCTCACGAGAACGCGCCATCGAGACGCCCGGTCCCCGCACGTCCTCCCCGCGGAGAACCGTTGCTACGATGTGACCCGGCCCAAGGGGGATACTAGCAAAGTAAAGGGCCGAGACCCCGTAGGAACCCCAGCCCTCAAGGTGGAACGCTACTAGTTCCGAGGCGCCTTGCGCACCACCTTCCGTCGCCCGCGCGAGCCGTGATCGTCAAAGACCTCGTCGGTGGTTAGCAGGGTCCAAAGACGCTTTATACGCTTCCAGTGGGTCATGCCCAATCTCCTTCTAAAATTGAAGTTTCGAATTACAACCAGAGTATATGCTCTGGGCACATAGTAGTATGTGAATGCGTTCGCTATGGCAGCCCACAGCGATTCTCGGCCAGGCTGACGCAGAGCTCACCAAGACCGTGAGGCACTACACGAAGCATGGACAACAGGCACGGGTTTGAAACGAACCTGTCTCGCAGATAACGGCGAAGGACATCGCTTGCGCGGCCCTTTACCTCGCTTCGGACGCTGCCTACTTTATCGGCGAGATCCTCGAGGTGAACGGGAGCTCGTTACTTATGACTGACCCTCGATCAGACGTCACCTCGTGCGCGGTGCTGCTACTGACTTGGCTTCCGGTTGCGATAGACCGCCTCCACACGCGAATCGTCCTCGCCTCCCATTCCGGACTCAGAACCTTCCCGGAAGACCTTGTTCGCCGTGATCGCCAAGTCGGGCTGGAACCCGTTCTCTCGAGCAGCATCCAGTACCAGCCCGGTGTCTTTGACAAAGATGTCGAGC
>JAJNDJ010000222.1 GCA_021156345.1 Rubrobacteraceae bacterium
AATAGGGCGTAATGGATTACAAAACGTTACATGGGAGCGCGTCGCAGGCGGCATCATCACGCTCCATCGTGGGATCAGGCCAAACGACGCAGGCTAGCAAACTCCATTCCGCGCTGCCGGAGGGCGCCTTCGAGATCATCGACGAGGTCGAGGGCCTGCTCGTCGGGGTGGCAGGGAGTGCTCCTGCGGATCTGGTCGAGCCGGCGCTCGAGGCCCTTACGTCAGGGGGGAAACGTCTCAGGCCGCTGCTCCTGGTGTTGAGCGCGCGCATGGGGGAGCCCAGGCAGGAGGACCTGCTTGGGGCGGCGACCGCCATAGAGGTTCTCCACACGGCCACCCTGATCCACGACGACATCGTGGACCGGGCCGAGAGTAGGCGCGGCGTGCCTACGACCGTGGCCGGGTACGGGCGTGAGATCGCGGCTGCCACGGGAGACTACCTGTTCGCCGAGGCTTTCTCGGAGCTGGCGAGGATCGGAGACCCGAGGCTTGTGCGCGCCTTCGCCGAGGCCTCGGTGGGGCTCGCAGCAGGGGAGTTGGAGCAGTTCCGGGCGAACGGGGCTAACGTTGAAGTCGAGGCGTACCTGGAGCACATAAGGAAGAAGACCGCAGGCCTCTTCCAGGCTGCGTGTGTGGCCGGGGGAACGCTTGGCGGGCTCTCACTCGTGCAGATAGACGCCCTCGCCAGCTACGGCCAGGCGCTTGGCATAGCCTTCCAGATGTCGGACGACATAATGGACCTCGTCGGCAAGCCGGGCCTTATGGGCAAGGGTATTGGCACGGACCTCATCGAGGGCACCGTGACGCTGCCGGTCATCTTCGCCCTTGGCGAAGGAGACACGGGCACGATCCGGCGCGTCCTCGCAGACCCCAGTCCAACGCCCGAGCTGCTCGAGGCAGGCATAGAAGCTGTGCTCGCCACGGGCGCCGTGGCCAGGACCGAGGAGTGGGCCAGGGGCGAGATCGACGCGGCCCTCGAGGACATCGGCCTTCTGCCTGAGAGTCCGGAACGCGAATTCCTTCAATCCGTGGCCTCAGAGGTGGTGGGGAGAGATGCCTGAGAGCCATGCCGGACCTGTGATCTTCGGGGCCGGAACTCTGATGCCCATCTCGTCACCCCCTCTGCGGGACGGCGCAGTGCTTGTAAGGGGCGGGCGCATAGATGCCGTGGGAGATCTCATAGACATCGGACGCGAGAACCCTGACGCCGAGGTAAGGTTCTTCCCTAACTACACGATTATCCCTGGCGCGGTCAACGCCCACGCCCACCTCGGCTTCAGGCGGAAAGATGCGCCGGAGGGCGCCTCGTTCTCTGACTGGTTGGGCACTCTCATAGAGCGCCTCCCCGAGAAAGAAGCCTGGACTGCCGAAGCAGCCAGCGACTGTGCCAGGGAAGCTATAGAAGCAGGGACGACCTACATGGCCGAGTCATCCCCTTACGGAGAATGCCTGCCGCAGCTCGCCGGAAGCGGGATGGCGGGGACCGTCTACGCCGAGTTCTTCCCGCATGAGATCGGCACCCCGGAAGAGGCTGTCGAGTTTATAGTCGCGAAGGTGCGCAAGCTTCGAGAAGGTCTGCCGGAGCGTATCGACGCACAGGTGAGCGTACATTCCACTTACACCGTGGACCCTGAGTCCTCGCGTCTGGCTGCGCATAGAACGCGGGAGATGGGGTGGACGCTTGCGATCCACCTCTCCGAGAGCCCCGAGGAGGTCGAGTTCCTAAAACTTGGTACTGGTGGCCTCGCGGACATCTTCGGCGCCAATGAGTGGGGTGGGGTTGGCGTCTCGCCCGTAAGCTACGCGCAGAGCGTGGAGCTACTCGCCCCAGAGACCATAGCCGCGCACCTGGCGACGGGAGTCTCCGAGGAGGACGTAGAAGTTCTGACGCAGACTGGCGTGGCGGTGGCGCACTGCCCCCGTTCCAACGCCTACCTCAGGTGCGGCGTTTCGCCCGTGCCTGCCATGATCGCCAGTGGCATCAGGGTCGGTATGGGAACTGACGGGCTCTGGAGCAGCCCGAGTATGAACCTCTTCGAGGAGACTCTGTTCGCGGTGGACTTGCACGGTATGAGCGGTGCGGCGGGCCTCGAGCTGGCGACGCTGGGAGGGGCGCGTGCGCTAGGTATCGACGCCGGGACGCTCGAGGTGGGGAAGTGGGCCGACCTCGCCGTGGTCGAGACCTCGCAGGAGGACGGAGATCCAGAACGGGCTCTTCTCGAAGCGGCCGCCGGCGGGGGAGTCGCGGCCACCATCGTTGGAGGTAACATGATATACAATCGTCTCGGCACCTGAAGACCCTGGAGGATAGACAGCCATGATGATGAACCGCGACAGACTTAGCTTCTGGGTGAGGTTGGTGTCCATCGTGCTCGCGGCGTTCTTCCTCATCTCCTTTATCTTTCTCGGCCTCGGCACCAACATCAGCTACAACCTCTTCGAGGTGCTCGGCAACCAGGACCAACAGCAACAGCAGGCGGACCAGGCCCCCGATCCGCAGGAGCAGATCGCGGAAGCCGAGAAGGCCTTGGAGAAAGACCCGAAGGACCCCGAGAAGATAAAGGACCTCGCCGTTCTCTATTACACCGCGGGCCGCTATGACGATGCGATTCGGGTACTGCAGAGAGGAAGCGAGGTCGACCCCAAGGACGAAGAGATACCAGCCCTCATTGGTCAAATCTACAGCCAGCAGGCACAGGCCGAAAAGGGGGAGAAGCAGAAGGAGCTGCTGAAGAAGGCGGGTGATGCCTTCGCCGCGTCAGCAGAGGCGGAGCCTGACAACGCGGAGGCCTACCTTCTGGCCGGCCAGGCCTACGACCAGGCAGGCCAGCCCGCCGACGCCATAGAGTACTATAACGGCTACCTCGACCTCGAGCCGAAGGGCGAAAATGCTGAGAAGGTGAAGGACAGGATCTCGGCCCTCCTCGAGGGCGGCGCCAGTAGCGATGGCGCAGGGCCCTGATCCACGCCAGGACGGAAAGCGTATAATGTTGCGTGAGATCCGGCAGATAGCTCGTTAGGAGGAAAGGTGTTTGGATCGGTCGGAATGCCAGAGTTGATCATAGGTCTTGTCGTCATAGAGGAAGCGAAGAAGGACGAGGAGCAGCTCGAAGCCAGCAAGAGCGAGCACGACGTCGAGACCAAGCTGGAGGAAGATGCTTCCGTCGAGGCCGAGAAGGCCGAGCAGAAGCATAGCTAGACCCCTTACGGGTTCATAAGTTCCACATGGCCGGTCGCCTGAGACTCCCTTCCCGTCCGCGTGGTCCGCGCGACGAGGTGCGCATGACCTTGATCGAGCACCTCGACGAGCTGCGATCCAGGATCATCAAGGTCGGCATAGCGTTCCTCGGCGTGGCCATCGTCGCCTGGTTTTTCCGGGAGCGGATCTTCGACTGGCTGCTCGCTCCTGCGGGCGGAGCTCTACAAGGCAAGTTGAACGTTACCGGGGTTACAGAGCAGCTGTTCACCGACATGAAGCTGGCGCTCTACGTCGGGTTCCTGCTCACGATCCCGATACTCCTCTACCAGGTGTGGGCGTTCGTGGCCCCCGCGGTCGGCGACATGGGCCGGGCTTTCACTTACACCATGATCAGCATGGCCTCCGCCCTGTTCATCGCCGGGGTGGCCTTCGGGTACTTCATCGTGCTGCCTATCGGCACCCAGTTCCTCCTCAGCTGGGACACGGAGCGCTTCGAACCCATCATTACAGCCCAGAGCTATCTGCCTTTCGTGACGAGGTTTCTCCTGGCTTTCGGGATCGTCTTCGAGTTACCTGCTGCTACGTACGTGGCCGCGAAGCTGGAGCTCGTTGATGCTCCGCTCCTGAAGAGGTACAGAAAGCACGCCATCATCCTCAACACCGTCCTCGCCGCCGCCCTTACGCCGGGACAGGACCCCTACAGCATGGTCCTGATGGCCGTCCCGATGATAGTGATGTACGAGGTCTCCATCCTTATCGCCCGCTACGTGAACCCGTCGACCGAGGTCACGGCCCACGAGCTTGCGAGGGACCCCGATGAACACGAGACCGAAGAACGCGGGGCTGATGAGCCTGAGATAGGTGACTTCGAAGACACAGACGATCACCCTGAGAACGGGCACGAGCGGGATCTCTAGCCGTACCTCAAGTGCGCGTCGAAGCGGCGCATCGAGCGCTTGAGCAGATCCTCGGTAAGCCTGCGGAAGAAGGGCTTGTGGGCCAACCTGTCGAGCCAGGCTGGTCTGATCAAGTAATCTGTCGAGACGGTTATCCTGACGGCACCCTGGGCCTCCTGCTCGACGAGCCAGCCGCCTCCTCCAAGGGCGCCTTCGACGTAGTTCCATTCCAGCCTGCGTGGCGGCTCGACCACCGTGACGATGCTGACTACCTCATGGGTGAGCCCGGCGGCGCTCAGGGTAAACTCCAGCCTGACCCCGGGACGTAGGTCTTTCGTCTCCGCCTTGCCGGCAGGGTCAAACGCGCGGCAGCGTTGGATACCGGCCGCCCACTCGGGGAAGCGTTGCACCTCGAGGAGGGAGGCGAAGATCCTATCTGCCGCGACCCCGGATACGATGTAGCTCGCCCTGAAAGGCCGGTGTTCTTCAGGCACCGATGAGGACCCCCGCCGTGTAGAGCAGTCCGAAGACGAGGTGGAGTCCGGCCGTCCGCTTGACCACGGGATCGAGGCGTCTCGGCGTCGAATAACTGGCCACGTCGCGCCAGAGGCGTAACGCGGCGAACACGCTCGGGAAGACGAGGGCGCACTCAGGGGGGACGACGCCGAAGGCTATCAGCACGGCGACCCCGACGTAAGCCTCGATCAAGAGTGCCCGGTATACGAGGATCGCCACCTCCCTGCCGAAGACTACGGGCAGCGTCCGCCGCCCGCCTCTACGGTCGGAGACGAGATCCCTGATGTT
>JAJNDJ010000223.1 GCA_021156345.1 Rubrobacteraceae bacterium
ATCGTGCAGCATCTAGTTCCTCCCGTTCGATGCGAGTTGGCGCTCCAGCCGTGCGTAGGCCCTCTCCGGACCCTGCACCAGCGGCTTCAGGATCTTCTCGACGTACTGGATCGGGTAGATCATCGCCGGCCACCTGGGGTCGGGTTTCGCCAGGGGCGCCCGCTCGGCGAGGATCCAACGCGATATCTCGTCGACCTGCTCGGGTTCGGTGTCGCGCGGCGCTTCCACGCGCATGAGGGAGCCGAGGGCGTCGGCGCCGCGCTGCGGCGGCCACATCCTGAGGTACCACGAAGTGCGCCGCTCGCCCCGGTCGCGACGAAGCTGCCAGTCGGGGATGAAGCTCGTCGTCCGCATCCCGGGCCCAAGGTCGAGCAGCATCCCGATGTCCTTTCCCACAAACTCAGGACGGGCCACGCTCTTTATCAGGCCGACGGCGCGCCTGTTCGATTCCCTAATCTCCTTTAGTTGCCCGTCGACCGCGATCCAGGCTTCGGAATCCTCCAGAACCCTGTCATCACCCTCCCTCCCTCCAGCCGCTCCCTTAGCGACCTTACCCTCCCGCGTGCCCTCTCTCTCATACCTACATAGTCGGATGGGTCAGCGTCAGCTATATACCCCGCGGAGTCCAGTACGAGGTGGGGGGAAGAGGGGACCTCCTCAGGGTCGAGTTCGGAGAATCCCGCCGCGAGAAGCAGGTCCCAGAAAGTATCGACGCCCTGGTCGCCGGCGCTGCGGGGTAGGATCACGGCCTGCACCACTACAGGCGGGCTCTCCAGCGGCATCCGCGAGAACCGCCTCCCGCACCGGTTGACGATAGTGGCCGCCACCGTGGATACGATCACGGGGGACATCCCTATGCGCCCGATCTCACGCGAGCTCTGCACCCCATCCAGGAAGTAGCAAAGCCGCGAGATGCCTTCATGGCCGCCGAGGTCCCTGGATCCCACCGGGGACTCCAGGTGGTGCGGGCGCCCGGTCGGGAAAGGCTCGTCTTCCTCAGGGAGACGACGGTCGAACTGCTGGGCCTCCAGATCGCATGACCCCGCTCCTGCTCTCACCTGGATGCCTCTGCGCCCAGCCCCTTCGATGGCCTGGCTGATTTTCGCTACAAAGTCGCCTACAGCGCTCCCCGCTTGCATAGGTGGCAGTATACGCGGGCTCGCCGCCGAAGACTATCCTTCTTCGTCAGGTTCAGGTACAGGAAGCTCGAACTGCCTTTCGGCGAGCCCGACGGCTGTACGGAAGCTCCTGCGCTCCTCTGGTGTCTGTGAATAGGCATCTCGGGCCATCTTGAGCACCTTCTTCGCCTCGCTGCGTTGCTCGGTGGCGTTGGGGATTTGCTTGGAGAACGCGTACGTAAGGTCGTCGCCACTTGCGGAGTAGAAATGTATGTAGATGGTCTTCTGACGGCCGAGGCCAGTGAGGGCGGCGTCACCGCTGATCTGGGAGATGTTGAGGGCGGTGCCGGCGGAGAGCGGTTCGCCCTCCATCGGGTACACGCTGAGGGCGAGGCGGACGACGGGCCCGTAGAACGTCTTGTAGAACTCGAGCCGGCGCACGATGCGGGCAGGGCCGCGGACCGCTTCCACCTCTTCCCTTTCCGAGGCGATGATTATGTGTCCTTGTGGGGGACGCATCGACTCGCGGCCCTGAGTGGAGATCACACGCGCCTGCACGCCTCTTTCCGCGACCGCCCCGGCGAGGCTCTTCCTGACGCGCTCGGGGAGATCTAGGCCCTTACCTTTCTCCTGGGTCAAAGGGCGTACCTCTCGAAGAAGCGGGCGAAGTAGTTTATGGCCTCGAAGTAGTCGTCCAGGCGGACCCACTCGTTCGGGGAGTGGAGCCGGCTCCCCGTGTTCGCCACGCTACCGGTCATGATGGTCGGTATCCCGAGGTCGGTGACCAGGAGTGAGGTCGGGCCGCTCCCCCCGATGGTCGGATACACGATGGGCTCTTCACCCAGATCCTGCCACGTCCGTATCGCAATGGTAACGATGGGTGAGTCGACGGGCGTCTTCGCCGGCTCGACGCCGTGAAGGTCGACCACCTCGATATCCTCGAAGCCGCGCTCCCTGAGGTGGGTCCGGATCAACTCCAGTACAGGACCGGGGCTCTGGCCGGCAACGAGCCTGAAGTCCATCTTCACGAACGCCTCCGAAGGTACGATGGTCTTGGAGCCTGGACCAGTGTAGCCTGACTGTATGCCCGCGATGTTCGCGGTCGGGCGCAGCAGCATCTCCCGGAGCGCGTCCTGGCCGGAAAGCTCCCTGTCGAGCGACTCCACACCCCAGGACTCCCGCAGCGCGGCGTCGTCGAAGAGGATGCGGCTTATGGCTTCCAGGTCCTTCTCCGAGGGTTCTTCGGCGAGGACATCGAGGCCGTCCAGTGTTATCTCACCATTCTCGTCCTTGATGGTTCTCAGGGCCTGGATGAGGCGCCAGACAGGGTTCGGGGCTATGCCGCCGTACATGCTGTGCAGGTCGTGGGAGGCGCCACGGGCGCGTAGTTCCACATAGGCCATCCCTTTGGTGCCGCAGAAGATCATGGGCCGCCCCGCCTCGTCTTTCAAGGAGCCCTCCCAGAGGCAGGCGTCGGCGGAGAGGAGATCGGCGTTGGATCGTACGAAGGGGGCCAGGTTGGGGCTGCCGATCTCTTCCTCGCCCTCGATGAGGAACTTGAGCCTGAAGGGCAGTGGGCCGTGCTCCTCTGTGTACAGACGCAACGCCTGTATGCGAGCGAGCACGTCCCCCTTGTCGTCAGCGACGCCTCGGGCGTAGAGGCCCCCGTCCCTGACCTGAGGCTCGAACGGATCGCTCTCCCAGAGATCCAGGGGTTCGGGCGGCTGCACGTCGTAGTGGCCGTAGGAGAGAAGCGTCGACTCGCCTGAGCCGATCTCCGCGAAGACCACGGGGTGTCCTTCGGTCTCCACGATGCTGGCCTCGGCACCGGCCTCCTCCAGCTTCCCCGCTACCCACTCAGCGCAGTTGCGGAAGTCTCCGTCCTCGCCCTCGCGGGCGGAGATCGAAGGCATCCGAAGGAACTCGTTCAACTCCCCGAGTAACTCTTCTCTCGAACCATCTACGCGCGCACGCAAATCCATCAGCCAGACCTCCTTTGTGACTGCGATGAGGTTAGCACTTTCGCGCCCGGCCTTCGCGTCTTCTGACGTGGTCCATCTGGGGGGTTGCTGATATATTGGGACCCGAGGTAGACCTGTGGAGAAGAGACCTGATCGCGACCTGGAGTCCCGCCGCAGAGGCAACCACCACAGCTGGGATTCCGACGACTTCTTCGGCCTGGACGTAGAGAAGATGAGTCCGAAGGCCCAGGCCGTAACGGGCGTGGTGACGGGCGGTTTGATCCTCCTCGCCGCCGCACTCCTGATAGCTTTCACCCACTTCTGGTGGCTGATCTTTATCTTCGGGTGGGCAGTCTTTCCAGCCTTCGGCGTCTTCGCCAGGGGTGTCGCTGGCCTGGTCGATAC
>JAJNDJ010000224.1 GCA_021156345.1 Rubrobacteraceae bacterium
GCGCATGCTCCTCGAACCGGAGATGCTCGAAGCCGTCGAGCCGGACGTACACCTGGTCGCCACACTCATTTCCCTGGGCCGCGTCATCCCGGAGAAGACCAAGGACTCCGCCCGCCGGGTGGTGCGAAAGGTGGTCGAGGAACTGGAGCGCCGCCTCGCGCAGGAGACCGAGCAGGCCGTGCGCGGCGCCCTGAACCGGGCTGCCCGCACGAGCCGCCCACGTCCGGCGGACATAGACTGGGAACGCACCATCCGCGCCAACCTGAAGAACTACCTGCCCGAACGCGGAACAGTCATCCCCGAAAAGCTCGTCGGGCACGCCCGCAGGAAGAGGACCGCAAAGTTGCGCGACATAGTCCTATGTGTTGACCAGAGCGGCTCTATGGCGACGAGTGTGGTGTACTCCGGGATCTTCGGAGCCGTCCTCGCCTCCATACGGGCCGTCAATACCAGGATGGTCGTCTACGATACCTCCGTCGCGGACCTCACCGAAGACCTGCAGGACCCCGTAGACCTCCTCTTCGGGACGCAGCTCGGAGGCGGGAACGACACCCCGCGCGCCCTGGCGTACTGCCAGAGCATCATCACCCGCCCGGCCGAGACGGTCATGGTGCTGGTCACCGACTGCTACGAGGGAGGTCTCTCAGAGGCCATGCTGGAGAGGACGGCCCGGATAGTGGACAGCGGCGTGACGATGATCTGTCTCCTCGCCCTCGGCGACGACGGAGCCCCGAGCTACGACCGCCGGCAGGCCGCCTCCATGGCCTCTTTGGGCGTCCCGACGTTCGCCTGCACCCCGGACCTCTTCCCCAGCATGATGGCCGCCGCGATACAGAAGCAGGATCTAGATCTCTGGGCCGCCCGCAACGAAATCGTGACGGCCCGCGGCGGCTGAACGGGATCGCCGGCTGCCCAGTGCGAGTTCTTCAACGAGTCATGGATGGTTTCCAGGTCCAGTCTTCTGTGCTGATGACGTACCCGTCGTATCGCCACCCCTGTTCATGGACTTCCTCTAATCCGGGATCTCGACCTTCTCCAAGCCTTCCTCGGCAGGCGGATATCGCGGGTCCACCGCCTCCAGGGTGTCAGCGATGGTGCGGGCGACGACGAGGTTGCGGTACCACTTCTTGTTGGCCGGCACGATGTACCACGGGGCGTGCTCGGTCGAGCAGTTGCCAAGGGCGTCCTCGTAAGCCTGTTGATAGGCATCCCAGAAGGCCCGTTCCTTTATGTCGTTCAAGGAGAACTTCCAGCGTTTGTCCGGGTCGTCGAGGCGCGACCGGAGACGCTTTTTCTGCTCGGCCTTGGAGACGTGAAGGAAGAACTTGAGGACGGTTATACCGTTCGCGGTGAGGCCGCGCTCGAAGTCATTGATCAGCTCGTAGCGCCCTCTCCAGATGTCCTTAGGGACCAAGTTCTTGACCCGTACGACGAGCACGTCTTCGTAGTGGGAGCGGTTGAATATGCCGATCCTACCCTTTGCCGGGGCGCTCTTGTGGTACCGCCAGAGGAAGTCGTGGTTGGCCTCTTCGGCACTGGGGACCTTGAATGAAGATACCCTGCATCCCTGCGGGTTGACGCCGCTGAAGACATGCTTGATGGTGCCGTCTTTACCTCCCGTATCCATGGCCTGCAGCACGATCAGCATTCCCCGCTCGTTCTCCGCGTAGAGGCGCTCCTGGAGGTTCTGTATTCGCCTGCGTTGCTTCTCCAACACCCTGGCGACATCCTTCTTCTTCCTGTAATGCTCGGTCTCGTCTGGGTCTATCGCCGCTAGAGATACCCTGTCACCCGGCTCGATCCGGTAGCGTGGGTAATCGGGTTCGGGTGGCTGGTCCTTCGCGCCTCCCTGCGCGTCGCCGTCCTGATTCAAAATACTCCTTCCCCGTATGTACGGGTAAAGTACCCTTTTCCTGAGAAACCGAGCGAAAGCTAGGAATCGTTCCTGACGAAGATCGAACGCGCTAGCGGCTCTCCGAGGGCGTAGACTTCCGCCTCCTCGTCCTCGACGATCACAACACCGTCCAGGGCCCTTACCTCCCTGACACTCAACAATCTCCCTGGGACCAGGTTGCGTTCACCCAAGTAGTCGAGCATGGCAGCATCCTCGTCCCTGACCTTGGAGATGCGGAGCCGCTGCCCCGCGACGGCCTGGCTCAGCGTAAAGGAATCGTCCTCTTCAAGGGTGCCTTCTGCCGAGGGGATGGGGTCTCCATGCGGGTCGTGATCCGGATGCCCCAACAACTCCGCCAGACGCCCGGTGAACACGTCCGAAACGACGTGTTCCAGCCGCTCTGCCTCATCGTGTACCTCCTGCCAATCGTAACCTAGGTGCTCCAACAGGAAAGTCTCGATAAGACGGTGTCGCCGTACCAGCCGTAAGGTCTCTTTTCGGCCGCGCTCGGTAAGCGTCGCTCCCCTGTAACGCTCGTACCTGACGAGGCCCATCTCCTGTAACCTCGCGAACATGTTGGTCACCGAGGCCGGCGAGACGGAGAGCCGCGTCGCCACACTCTTGGTCGAGGCAGCACCCCCTGAGTCCGCAGCGAGCTCCCAAACAGCCTTCAGATAATCCCCGACCGAGGAAGAAGGGGAACGAGTCTCCGCGAGGTCGTTCATCTCATAGCTCATGTTAGACGATGCAAAGCTTTTGGCAAGAGCAAGGTGCCTTGACTATTCATCATAGCTCAATAGGATTATTAGCCAGGGCTAAATTCAAGATGATAGAGGTTTTCATGAGTGGACGGGCTGACGATGTGATAAGAGGTGTCGAGGGAGTGTTGCCTGGGGAGAGTGCGACTGCGCGGGCTGCGCACGAGGCGCTGAAGGGTGACAGGAGGGGGATTCGCAAGCTCCTACCCTTTCTCGGGCCTGCGTTTATCGCTGCGGTTGCGTACGTGGACCCTGGGAACTTCGCGACGAACATCTCGGGTGGGGCGCAGTTCGGGTATCTGCTGTTGTGGGTTATCCTCGCCTCCAACCTCATGGCCATGCTCATCCAGTCGATGTCGGCCAAGCTAGGGATCGCGACGGGCAAGAATCTGCCCGAGGTTTGCCGGGCGCGTTTTCCGCGG
>JAJNDJ010000225.1 GCA_021156345.1 Rubrobacteraceae bacterium
CCTTGTCCTGGATATTCGGGTAACCACTCCTAACTGAGTCCAATAGGACCTTAGCACGGACGCTCCGCTTCGCAGGGCGACCATGCCCTGCTAGATGGACTCTCGCGTAACACCTGGGAGTCCGCTAGAAACACATTACAGCAGACGAAAGGGAGAGGCTCTGCGATCCGGGCGGCCTCTCCTCACGACCCTGACCAGGATGTTCCCGCCGGACTATAATGGACTTTCCGGGTAGAAGGGAACCGCCGAGGGAGGCGTGCCGATGCTGGTGAAAGACGAGCTTCTGGACAAGGTCGTAGCCCGTATCAGGGAGCAGATGCCGGAGGATCAGGCTCCGCAGGTCGAGGAGTTCGCCCGCCAGTACTACGAGTGGGTCGACGCGGCGGACCTGGAGGACCGTTCCCCGATAGACGCTTATGGGGCCGCACTCTCCCACTGGAGCTTCGCGTGCCGGCGCGAGCCTGGGGAGTGGAAGATCCGGGTCTACAACCCCCATTTCGAGGAACACGGCTGGCAGTCGACCCACACTGTAATAGAGATGGTGAACGACGATATGCCCTTCCTGGTCGACTCGACGAGGATGGAGATAAACCGCCAGGGCTACGCCATACACATGATCCTCCACCCCGTCATGAACGTGCGCCGCGATGAGGAAGGCCGGCTCCTCGAAGTCCTCCCCCCCGACACAGACGAGGAAGACGCTATCTCCGAGTCTGTAATCCACGTCGAGGTGGACCGCCAGACGGAGCCGTTCGTGCTCGAAGACTTGAAGCAAGCCATCCAGAAGACCCTCGCCGACGTGAAGGCGGCCGTGGAGGACTGGCCAAAGATGCGCGGGGGGGTCGGGGACATAGTCTCCGGGCTCGAGGAGAACGCGCCCGACTTCGAGCCTGAGGATCTGGCCGAGACCCGAGCGTTCCTGGAGTGGATCGACGACGACAACTTCACGTTCCTCGGCTACCGCGAGTACGACCTGACCACGCAGAACGGCGAAGAGGCCCTCTGCGCCGTGCAGGGGTCGGGGCTCGGCATCCTGAGGCAGACGGAGTCGGGACCTGTCTCCCGCAGCTTCGCCGAGCTCCCGCCAGGGGTGAGGCGGCTCGCCCGCACGCCCAAGCTGCTGAACCTGACGAAGGCCAACTCGCGGGCGACGGTGCACAGGCCCTCCTACCTGGACTACATCGGTATCAAGAAATTCGACGAGTCGGGCGAGGTCACGGGAGAGCGGCGGTTCCTGGGACTGTACACCTTTTCCGCTTACAGCGCGAGCGCCTTCGACATCCCGCTCGTCAGGCGCAAAGTGCGCTACGTTATGGAGAGGGCCGGCTTCCCCGAGGGGAGCCACAACGAGAAGGATCTGATCGAGATCCTGGAGACCTACCCGCGCGAAGAGCTGTTCCAGAGCTCCAATGAAGAGCTCTTCGAGATAGCCATGAGCATACTCCACCTGCAGGAGCGCCAGCGCGTCAGGTTCTTCGTGAGGCGCGACACTTACGAGCGCTTCTTCTCCTGCCTCGTCTTCGTTCCCCGCGACCGCTACACCACATTGATCCGGGAACGCATGCAAGAGATACTCCTCAAGGCTTTCGAAGGCGTGAACGTAGAGTACAACGTCAGGCTCTCCGAGTCCGTGCTCGCGCGCGTCCACTTCATAATCTACACGAAGCCGGGGGCGACACCGGAATACGATGAGGAGGAGATCGAAGGCCGCATCGTGGAGACGACCCGCTCCTGGACGGACAACCTCTACGACGCCCTGATCGAACATTTCGGCGAGGAGCGGGGAACCGAGCTGTTCCGCAAGTACCGCGACGCATTCTCTCCCGGCTACCGCGCAGGATTCCTACCCCGCACGGCCGTCTGGGACATCCAGCGGATGGAGACCCTGAAATCCGAGGACGACCTGGAGATGAGCCTCTACCACCCGATCGAAGAGCCCGAGAACTTCCTCGGGTTCAAACTATTCAGGCTCGGCGAACAGGTCTCGCTCTCGGAGATCTTGCCGCTGTTGGAGGACATGGGCGTCGAGGTGGTCGACGAGCGCCCGCACGAGGTGAAGCCGGCGGGTTCTCCTCCGGTCTGGATCTACGATTTCGGCCTTGTCCACGAGACCGGCGACGAGCTGCAGACCGGAGAGGTCAGGGAGATCTTCCAGGACGCCTTCGCCCGTGCCTGGCGCGGGACCGTCGAGAACGACGGCTTCAACCGCCTCGTGTTGCGCGCCAGGTTGACGTGGCGTGAGATCTCGATCCTCAGGGCATACTGCAAGTACCTGCGCCAGACAGGCACGACGTTCTCCCAGGATTACATGGAGGACGCTCTCGTCAAGAATCATCACATCGCCAGGCTTATCGTGGAACTCTTCGAAGCCCGCCTCGACCCGTCGCGCCGCGACACGGCAGAGGCCGAGAGCGGGCGAATAACCGAGGAGATCGAAGAGGCGCTCGAGGCGGTCGTGAGCCTCGATGAGGATCGCATCCTGCGCTCGTTCCTCAATATCACCCTGACGACGTTGCGGACGAACTACTACCAGAGCACGCCGGATGGAGATCCCAAACCGCACCTCTCTTTCAAGCTGGACCCAGAGAAGATTCCCGGCCTGCCAAAACCGCTACCCCGCTTCGAGATCTTCGTCTACTCCCCACGCACCGAGGGGGTACATCTGCGCGGCGGAGAGGTGGCCCGCGGCGGAATCCGCTGGTCGGACAGGCGCGAGGACTTCAGAACCGAGATCCTCGGCCTCATGAAGGCACAGACCGTGAAGAACGCCGTCATAGTCCCCGTCGGGGCGAAGGGCGGTTTCGTCGTCAAACGCCCGCCCGCAGAAGGAGGCCGCGAGGCCCTGCAGCAGGAGGTCGTTGGCTGTTACAAGACCCTGATCCGGGGCATGCTAGATATTACGGACAACATCTCGGGCGACGAGCTCGTCCCGCCGCCAAACGTTACGCGCTACGACGATGACGACCCATACCTGGTCGTCGCCGCGGACAAAGGCACCGCAACATTCTCTGACATAGCCAACGAACTCTCGGCCGAGTACGACTTCTGGCTCGGAGACGCCTTCGCCTCGGGA
>JAJNDJ010000226.1 GCA_021156345.1 Rubrobacteraceae bacterium
GTGTCATAGGACAATAGGTTAATTAATGGATTTGCGGATAAATTCGAAGAGTCACGTACCCGTACACGTACAGTTGGAGGGGCAGATCAAGCACCTCATCCTGACGGGCAACTTCGAGGTTGGGAGCCGGTTGCCGAGCATCAGGGCGATGGCTGGATTTCTACGGGTGAACAGGAACACGGTGGCGCGGGTGTTCTCCGACCTGGAGCGGGAGGGTTACGTGGAGAGCCGCCGCGGCAGTGGCGTCTACGTGGTCGAGCCTCCTGTGGAGGCGGAGGACTTGAGGCGTCAGGAGGTTTTGGAGAGGGTTATGGATCTCGCGGCGGCGCAGGGCGTACCTGTCGATGATCTGGCGTACGCGTTACTCGCGCGGGCCGGCGCGAAGCCGAAGGAGAAGACGCCCATCCTCTTCGTCGAATGCACGCGGGCGGAGCTGGATCAGTTCTCCTCCGAGCTAGAGGAACAGCTCCCTGTCGAGGTAGAGAGGGTCTTACTCGAGGACCTCGCAGACAGGATCTCGGACGCCGAAGACCTGCCGTGGCGACTCGCCGTAACGACGTTCTTTCACATCCACGAGGTGCAGGACATAGTGGAGCCGCACGGGATAGAGGCGGTCGCGCTACTGGCCGAGGCGACGTTGGAGAGCCTGCAAAGGTTGATGGAACTTCCGTCGGGGACTCCGGTCGGGGTGATGGGCTGGGGCCGCACGTGCATGGAGAATTTCTCGCGTTCCATCGAAGGCGCGGGCCTGGACCATCTGAACTTCGTCCAGGTCTACATTGACGAGGAGCCTGAAGAAATGCTTGCCACCCTCGGCGGAGTCGAGAGTGTGGTGTGCGCCAGCATCACGGCCAGGCGGCTTCGCGAACTCGGTATCCCGGAGGATCTGGAGATCATCGAAGAAGACCGAATCCTGGATCAGGGCGGCATCGAGATGCTCGGCCGGATGCTCCGCCAGCAGCCGTGATGGGCGCCCTGCCATGAGGACATCACCTGCGTCCGAGCTAGCGTGTTCCCGTTGAACAGAGATCCTCTGTACGACTTCAGTCGTCCTTCATATCGATGGTCTCTTTGATCGCCCCGTTGTACTCGGTGACCAGCTCCTGGTAGCCGTCGAGCTTCTTCGCCAGGTTCCCTCCCTCGAGGCGTTCGTCCGCCACCTTCTTTTTCATCGAGACCTTAGCGAAGTACACGCCCTGGTAGTAGGGACGCAGTTGCTCGAGCATCATGGCCGCGGAGGAGTCGAAACTCACCACGTAGTCGGATGGCTTCAAACGTCCCGCCTCTTTGCCGGAGCGGCACTCAGGAATTCGCGGACCACGCGGGCCAGATCCAGGGGCCGGTTATGGACGAGAGTGTGGGGCCCGTCCGGTATCACGACCAGCCGGCCCATCGGCAGGAGGTCCGCCACTTCCTCCGCCCAGCGTTGCGTAACGATCGGATCCCAAGATCCCCGCACCACCAAAGCGGGTACCCGAACGCCGGGGAGCTTCTCTTCGATGGGATCCTCGAGGGCATAACGAAAGGTTTTCAGGAGGCAGCGAAGACCGCAACGCCAGTATTCTCGCAGCGCGATTGGCGTCAGCGAGCCGCGCTCGCCACGGGAATTCCTGATCCAAAGCCAGGTCTGCTGGCGCATCGTGCGTGCCCCTGGGTCCATGGTCGGCCCCTGCAACACTACGCGCTCGACGAGCTCCGGATGCCGAACCGCCAGGCGCACCACCAGCTGGCAACCAACAGAGTTGCCCAGGAAAACGGCACGCTCCAGCCCGCATGCTCGCGTCCAGGCGGCCAGACAATCGGTGAGCTCGGCCAGATTCAGAACGTGCGGTGGTTTTTCGCTATCTCCGAAGCCGGGCAGGTCAGGCGCGAGGACGTGGTAGCTCGGGGCCAGGGCCTTGGCGAGGGGGACCATGGACCTGCTCGCGACCCCAAGCCCGTGCACCAGGATTATCGGCGGAGTGCCCTCGGGCTGGGTTTGTGTGGAGAGGCGAGCATGAACCCTCAGGCCCCCGACCTCGGTCCACGCGCTCTTTAGTTCTGCCGTTCGCCGTCCCACGCTTCTCCGTTCTCGCTGACGCGTCCCTCGTTTACGACCGTCCCTGGCCATACTATCAGCCTTCCGGCACCAGACACTCTCAACGAAGTGCTGGTGAAGCAGGGTGGCTTTGCCTGCCCCGCTTCACCAAGAAGGAAATCCTTTGTGCCTCCCTCGGCGGTCGGTCGCCAAGGACGAGCCCGAGCTAAGTGTCCTCTCCTACTATGGGATCTAGATGCCGTACTCCAAAGGGACGTGGATCATGCGCTAGCGACCTGTTTCGGCCCGGCCGGCGTTGGCACGGGCCGCATCCCTGATAAAAGCGGCCAGGCCAGGGGTCTGCGTATCATAGTTGGAGCGGAATCGTTCGTCGCTGACGTACATCTCTGTCAGGCCGCGGTGGATCTCGTAGCCGCACTCGTAGAACCAGCGGCTGATGTGCCGGCGGTGGGCCTCGGCTGCCGCCATGGCCTCCTCGCTATCGGGTGCCAGGCCGGCATCCAACGCAGCGGTCAGGCGGGCGCGTATCTCTTCTTCCTCGGCCTTGAGCCTTTGCCAGTCTTCCTTGGTGTAGCTCGAGACTCGCCGCTGAGACTCCTTGTAGGCCTCGGTCCCGCCCCAGCGCTCCTCTGCCTCTTCGGCGTAATCCTCAGGACGGAACTCGCCGAAGACCTCGAGGCGCTCCTCTGGCGTCAGGGGTATATCCATAGTCCTTGCCTCCAATTCATAGTCGATAGCGTCGACCATCGCGCTCAGGCGCTCTATTCGCTCGTTCAGCAGCCCACGCTGGCGGCGCAGGTGCCCGAGCGCATCGGTGCGTGGATCGTCAACGATGGTCGAGATCTCATCCAGGGTGAACCCTAGCTCCCTGTAGAACAGGATCCGCTGCAGCCGCTCCAGATCCTGGTCCTCGTAGATCCGGTAGCCAGCCGCACTACGTCCACCCGGCGATAGCAGCCCAACCTCGTCATAGTGGTGCAACGTCCGGATCGTCACACCCGAGAGTGCAGCCACTCTGCCGACCGT
>JAJNDJ010000227.1 GCA_021156345.1 Rubrobacteraceae bacterium
GCGATGGGGAAGGCGAGGATCATCGCAACAGGCCGCAGCGACTACCCGAACCAGATCAACAACGTGCTCTGTTTCCCAGGTATCTTCAGGGGCGCCCTCGATGTCAGGGCCCGTGAGATAGACGAGCCGATGAAGCTCGCAGCGGCCGAGGCGATAGCAGGCGTGATCCCTCCAGAGGACCTCTCGGAGGACTACATCATCCCTTCCGTCTTCGACGAGCGGGTCGCCCCCGCCGTCGCGGAAGCGGTCGCCAACAAGGCCAGGGAGACGGGCTCGGCCAGGCGCATCCAGGAGCGCGCTGAGACAGGCCTGACGGCTACCAGCTTCTAGGGGCCACCGCGTCTGGACTTCTCCTGGCTGCGACATAGAATCTGGGCATGAGGAAGTTGTGCCAGATCTTCGTTTGCGCTACGCCGGGCGAGGGACGCTGCGGCGCGAAGGGGGGCGGCGACGTGCTCCAGATGTTCAAGGAAGAGGTAAAACTGCGCGGCATGCCGCCGTCCGCCGTCCTCCGAAATGTCTGCACCCGCCGTCACGAGGAAGGTCCCGTCGTCTTCGTCTACCCTGATGACGTCTGGTATACCCGCGTAACGTCCGAGGACGTGCCAGAGATAGTGGAGCGCCATCTGACGCCGATGCGGGAGCAGAAACCTGCCCGTCATTCTCGCGCAAGCGGGAATCCACTACGGTAGGATCTCCGCCCCTCCAAGAGCGCGCATCAGTGGGTTGCGTCACAGAACATCTTTGGCCTTGCTAACGGCTGATGGCCTTTGGCTACCGAAGCCGATCCGTCCGAGAGTCCGCTCCATCGCCCAGTCTGCGCCGGTGAGTATCCTGTCGCGCCGGCTCTTCATGTAGTAGAGGAGGACGCTTCTGTAGAGCGCCTGTGCCGCAGGGCCCCGCAGCCTGAGGCCGACGGCGTCAGCCACGGCGCTCTCTGGGCCGAGGCTCACGACGTAGCCCCGGTCGAAGAAGCGGAAAGGCGGCCTGCCGCGCTTACTCTCTGCGCCACGCAACCGGCGCTTGAGGTCGCGAGCCACCCAAGGCCCCTGCTGCACGGCGACGGAGGCTGTGGGGGGCAGGGGACCGATGCGCGGATCGGTGTATACCCCGGCGTCACCGAGCACGTAGACCTCGGGATGATCCGGCAAGGTAAGGTGCTCGCCCACGTGCGAGCGGCCCGCCCCGTCGTGCTCCCCTGGCAAACCTCGCACCAGGGGTGAGGCCTCGACGCCGGCCGTCCAGATTCGGGTGCTCGCCTTCAGCCAGTCTTCGCCGGCGAGGACGCCCTCGACGCTCGCCATCTCTACGGGGGTGTTCAGGCGCACCTCGACGCCGAGGCCAGAGAGCGTCTTCCTCGCGACGCTGTCGAAGTAGGGGTCTAGCCAATCTATCAGCCGGTGCGTAGCCTCGAGCAGCACGACCCGCGGCTTTTCGAACGGCCTGCGATGGGAGCGTTTACCTAGATAGTCGAAGAGGGCGGCCACCTCGGCGGCGACCTCCACGCCCGTCGCCCCACCGCCAACGATGGCCACGGTCAGGATGCCCTGTGGCGGCTGAGGGCCTGGGCTGGTGGCACGGCGCCAGGCATCGCCAAGTGCGCCGCGCAGGCGTAGCGCATCTTCCAGACTCCAGAAGGAGTGGAAATAATCCTGCAGCAGCGGTCCCGGCTCGGCAGCGACGCTGCCAGGGCTGAGGACAAGATACTCGTAGCCGACGGGGCCTTCCGGGGTTTCGAGGATCTTTCGGTTGAGGTCTATACCCGAGACTTCCGAGTGGAGGAACTTGCAAGCCCCGGCGCAGATCGGGGCGATGGGTGAGCTTACGGTCCTCGGATGCAAGCGGCCGACTGCGACCTCGTGGATCAAGGGCACGAAGGTGTACTTCTCCCTGCGGTCTATCAGCAGGGCCTCGCCGGGTCTTCGCAGGGCCGGAGGGAGGTGCCTGAGCAGGGAGGCTCCCGCGAACCCGGCGCCGAGGACGACCACGCGCGCACTGCGCCGGACGCTCACGCTACGTGCCATCCACGAGAGCTTCGTTCTGGCATGTCCCTGTCTCCTTCGCTACACCCGTCATCTTCCGGGAGTATATCGTTCGGGGTGCCCCCTCTCGGCGAGACGCTTTACAAAACGCGCGCCCGAACGTAGACTGCACGGATCGCCTGCGTATGGGGTGCCGGCGGTCTGAGGGGTGTCAGGAAAACGGGGAACGACCCCTCCGGGGGCTAGAAAGGGACCGTCTTGGTGATGAAGGAGGGAATGGGACTGGGGGACATCACCCCTGGGCTCATCGTGAGGCACACCAACCGTCGTCTGGGAAAGCTGGATCCCTACGAAGCGTGCGAGCGTTTGATCACTGGCCGCATCTCGTTCTCGGAGTTCGTGGATCAGGTCGGCGAAGAGTACAGGGAGCTCCTCGATTTCATGATGGAAAACGACCTGCACCCTGGCCGCCCTGAGGAAGTGCTCTTCTGCATCGATTGTCAAGCGGGTCTCTACGACCGTACTGTCCTTCGCTCGCAACTGGAGTGTCTCTACGGTCACGACAGGCGCGAAAGGATCGGCTGACATCGAATGCGACGTCCCAGGCTACGCGAGGTCTGGCTCTGCGGCACCGATTCGTGGTTCGTGAGGTCGATGTAGGGGGAGGGCCGCCCACGCCGAGGTAGGATGCGTTGGGCGCATGGTGCCTGTATCCTGTTGGCGCGTTTTTGCGCTATCATGGCCTCCGTGGGCATCACATTGATAGTCTTGTTTGTTGTGGTAGCTATGATCCTCGCTGCCTCCATCGTGCTCGGGCGTGACGCCAGGGAGGTAGAGAGCGCCCGTGACACGGAGTACCTGGAGCTCGAAGGGGTCTGGATCCGCTATGACGTCATCGGCGGGGGGCCGGCGGTCGTACTCGTACACGGATGGTTATCCTCGTCCAGAATCTGGGAGCAGCTCGCAGGGCGGCTGGCGCAGCGCTTCACCGTGTATACCCTCGACCTGCCCGGTTTCGGGGAGTCGGACAAGCCACTCTCCGGATACGGGATACGAAACGGGAGCAGGCTTCTCTAC
>JAJNDJ010000228.1 GCA_021156345.1 Rubrobacteraceae bacterium
AGGAGCTTAACCGGCAGACGACCGCGCGGCTTAAGCCAGATGCACCGGTTATCGTCTACTGCCACGACCACCAGTGAGACATGAGCCCGCGGGCCGCGTGGCGGCTCGAAGGTCTGGGCTTCGAGAGGGTGTATGACTACGTGCCCGGCAAGGCGGACTGGTTCGCGAGTGGGCTCCCCAGGGAAGGAAGGCTGGCTTCCGTGCCCGCCATCGGGGAGGTTGCCCGGCGAGACGTGCCTACCTGCGCTCAGGCTGAGGTGCAGATCTGAAACTTGCCGTCCGAAACCTTGGATAGGATGCTGCAGTACAATCAGCCCGCATAGGCGACATAAGATGAACCAATATCCTGGAGTGATACCGCCATGCAACCGCGGATTCGGTACGCGATCACCATCCCTGAGTGTCGCCGCTGGTATGGGCGACTGGCGCAAGAGAGGATGCTCGTCCGTTACGACGTCAGGGGCACGGGGTATTCGGAGCGAGATGTATCCGACCACTCACTAGATGCTTTGGTGGCCGACATGGAGGCTGTGGTAGATCGCCTGGACCTGGGCAGGTTCGACATGTTCGGCGCCTTCGACGCTGGGCCGGTAGCCATCGCCTTCGCAGCCCGACACCCGGAGCGGGTCTCGCATCTCGTACTCTGGTGCTCATGGGCGAGAAGTTCCAACATAAGATCACCCCGGATAAGGGCGTGGCTTGGGTTGATAGATCAGGACTGGGAGCTGATGACGGATACGTGCGCGCACCTCGCGCTAGGATGGCCGGCGGGCGAGGTGGGGCGCCACGCTGCTCAACGCTTACGGGAGAGGGTCACCCCGGAGGCGGCGCGGGCGGCGCTGGAGGCTATGGGCACCTTCGACGTTACGTCACTTCTGCCCAGGCTGGAGGTGCCGACCCTTGTGCTCCACCGAATCGATATCCCTTGGCTCCCGGTCGACATCGCTCGTGAGCTGACCTCCCGCATCCCGGACGCACGCCTGAGCATCCTGGAGGGGGAGTCGACGGCGCCCTACCTTGGAGACACCGAGGCGGCGGCGAGCGCCATCGATGAGTTCCTCGGCGAAGGGAAAGTAGGACGGGCAGTACTGCGAGAAGGGGATTCACTCCCCTCCGAGCGGGATGGGTCAGGTCCGACCCGAGGTTATCCGAACGGCCTGACGGAGCGGGAGGTAGAGGTGCTGCGCCACCTGGCCAGCGGAAAGACCAACGGCGAGATCGCTGAAGAGTTGTTTGTGAGCGTCCGGACCGTCGAACGCCACGTCGCCAACATCTACTCGAAGATCGGCGCCAGGGGCAGGGCGAACGCCACGGCCTACGCCCTCAGCCTGAACCTGATCTAGCTCTTCATACCTAGGAAGCCCTACGCATTTACCGACATTAGAGGCGCTGCAGCGCCCTGCTTTTCTGCTCAAAGATGGGTGGTTACACCGATGGCGGGTCCCATCCACAACGATAGGCTCTTTCGCAGAGTATCCAAGGTCCCGAAAGGAAGCTCCAGATGAAAACCAACGACCTCCAAGAACTGGCGGCCTGGATCACAGCGCCGATGAGGATGGCGGCTGAGAGTGCCTTCCTCGAGATCGTTCCACCGACGGTCGATCTGTTGGCCAGGAGAAAAGAGGCGTCCCTTGAGGAGATCGCCGCTGCCTCCGGCAAGTCGCCGGAGGAGGTGCGAACCGCGCTTGACCGGTTTCCCAGCGCCGAGTGGGACGAGCAAGGCAGGATCGTCGGCCTGGGCTTGACGCTCGGCCTTACCCCACATCGCCTGGAATTGGAGGGTCGTACCCTGTTCGCCTGGTGCGCGCTGGACGCCTTGCTCTTCCCCGTACTCTTGGGACGGCCGGCGAGCATAGAATCCCCCTGCCGGGGCACCGGCGAGCTGGTGCACATCGAGGTGACGCCCGCCGGAATTGAGGCGGTAGAGCCTCCCTCCGCGGTGGTGTCCATCGTCGCGGCGCCCGATCTGGTCAACTTCCGCAGGATCAGCTGTAATGACACACACTTCTTCAGCTCCCCGGAGGCAGCGTCTCGCTGGCTCGAGAAGCACCCGGAAGCGACCATTCTGCCTGCGGAGGATGCATTCCGGCTGGGGCGGCTGATCGCGGAAAGACTCTCAGTATTTCCCGCTCGGCCGAGCCGGCGGATGCCGGACGCGAATGAACCAGTAGGGTAGACGAACGATGTCGGAGGGTTCTGGCACCGGGCGTGGTTGTGCGCCTGACGAGCGGAGAGGAGAAGCGAAGGAAAAGGGAACACCAAGATGATATGCGTTAGCGTCGAGATCCGTGAAGGCGCACTCACGCATCCGGCGCGTGTCACCGCCCCTTCCATCGAGGGTGCGCTCGAGATTGCAGGAGGGAAGAGAGCAATCGGCGGGTTGCGAGCCGACCGTACCCTCTAGGCAACGACCTAGACAAGTAAGGAGTGCTGAAATGTCCAACCATAACCGGGAAGAGAGCTCATGGCAGTCGCCCTTGACCCGGCGGAGGTCAGGGCCCAAGTGGCAGGAGAGCTACGCACCGAACCGATCAGTCAAGCGGCGATGGCTCGGCATTGTGATCGCGCTCGTGCTGGGCTCGTTCGCGGCGGTTTCTCTCCTCATGCTCGAACCCCCAGATCCCCTACCCGCGAGCGTTCCGGCGAAGGAGTTCTCGGCGGAGCGGGCCTTCTCCCACGTCGAGCAGGTCGCCGAGCAGCCACATCCGGTGGGCTCTCCGGCCAACGCCGAGGTCCGTGACTATCTGGTCGACCGGCTTGCGGCGCTCGGGCTGCGCCCCACCATCCAGGAGGCAACATCGGCGCGAACGAAGGAGGGGACAGCTTCGATAGCGCGCGTGCATAACATCCATGCGCGGATCGAGGGAAGCAACCCCACCGGTCACGTCTTGCTCGTGGCCCACTACGACTCGGTGCCCAGAGGTCCCGGGGCCGCGGACGACGGGGCCGGGGTGGCTGCCATCCTCGAGATCGCGCGAGCAATCACCTCGGGTTCTGCGCCCCGCAACGACATCGACATCGTGTTCACCGACGCCGAGGAGCCCTGGCTGCTCGGTGCTCAGGCCTTCGTAAGAGACAGTCACCTCGACCCGCGTCGCAGCGTCGTGCTCAACCTCGAAGCCCGCGGGACGTCCGGACCCGCCTTGATGTTCCAATCGAGCTCGGACAACGCAACCCTCATCCCGGCGCTCGCGAGCGTGCAGCGCCCGATCACCAGCTCGGGGTGGGAGGCGTGCTACCAGCTGCTGCCCG
>JAJNDJ010000229.1 GCA_021156345.1 Rubrobacteraceae bacterium
CCTTCTCACCAAAGCCCAGGAGACGTACCTCGCGCGGCGCATAGAGCGCGGCGACAGGCGCGCCAAAGCCCACCTAACCAAAGCGAACCTCAGGCTCGTGGTCTCCATAGCGAAGAAGTATGCTGGAAGGGGCGTCTCGCTGCTCGACCTGATCCAGGAGGGCAACATCGGGCTGATGCGGGCCGTCGAGAAGTTCGATTACCGCAAGGGCTTCAAGTTCTCGACCTACGCGACGTGGTGGATCCGTCAGGCCGTCACCAGGGCGATAGCCGACAAAGGACGTACGATCCGGGTCCCCGTCCACATGGTCGAGAAGATCAACAAGTATTACAGGGTCCAGCGCGGCCTCGGCGCCCAGCTCAACCGCGACCCCACGGACGAAGAGGTCGCCTCCATCATGGAGGTAGACGCCGAGGAGATCGTGCGCATCAGGCGCGTATCGAGGCGTTCGATCTCCCTGGAGACCCCAGTCGGGGAGGACCACTCCTCGGAGCTGGGTGACTTTATCGCGGATGAGGAATCCGAGTCGCCCCACGACCTCGCGAAATCCTCCCTCTTGAAGGCCCGCATGCGCGAGGCACTCGGCAGCCTCCCCGAACGCGAGCGGATGGTCCTCGAGTACCGCTTCGGCCTTACCGGCGGCCAGCCCAAGACCCTCGAAGAAGTCGGGGAACGCTTCGACGTCACCCGCGAGCGAATCCGTCAGATACAGCTCACAGCCCTGGCCAAGATAAAGAGCAGTCCTCATGCCGCCGGACTGCGGGATTTGTTGGAGTAGGTTTCACGCTTCGGCAGGTCTACTCCTACCTGTAGTCTGATGCCTCTCTATTCTCTTCCCGGTCCTGAGTGCTGATTGGGATCTCGTTCTGAAGTCTCGTTCTCTTCTTCGTTCGGGTCGCGGCGGGCGGCCTCGCCGAAGACACGGATCATTATGGGTATGGCGATGATCACGACAACTACGAGAACGAGCAGGGAGACTATGGCGATAGACACGAGATTCTCCTCCCGTGAGGGTATAGAGGCCGCCGGGCTCGCTTCTTCCGGCGACCTCCATACTACCTCACAATAGTGCCCTCGGTACCTACAGGGGATGGGAAGGATTGACCTTCCCCGTCCCTCGCTTCTCAGCGTGTTGGCCAAAGCTTGCGCAAGCGAAGGCCGACAAGCGCCCGGCCGGACGCTTGCTGACATGCTGGAATTCTCGTCGTGCTAAAAGCTCAATAGCCTCAAGCACGGCGCTGTCAGCGGCTAGGTGTCTGGGCCTCCGGCCCGCCAAGCTCTCCGCGCTCGACGATCCTGGCGAAGTTCTGCAGGTCCTCCTTTAGATTCCGCTCCGGGTTGGATAGGATGTTCGCGACGGTCTCGCCTACTGCCCCACCGGGCGGGTCGGCGTAGTTCATCGTCACGTCGACCTGCGTACGACCCGGAGTTATCTCCTCGAAGCGGACTTCGCCGCTGGTCATAATCTCGCCTTCGACCGTGTTCCAGCCTATGCCCCGGTTGGGATCCATCTCGGTCGTCTTCGCGTCGAACTCTACGCTCTTGCCGAGGGGACCTTTGACCCTCCAGTGACTAGTGTCCTGGGCGGAGATCCTCACCTCTTCGACGTTGGACATGAAGGTCGGGAAGTTCTCGAAGTTGGACCAGTAACGGAAGACGTCATCGAGGGGGGCATCTAACTCGATGCTCTCGTTTACTCGCTGCGCCATAGGCGTCCTTTCTCTTGGCTGCAAGACGTATCATGCCCGAGAGAATGCCTGGTCCAAACCCGTTTTTATGTGAACTTCGCTACTGACGCTGTAGCATTTCGTAGGCAGTGCGCAGTTGGGCGTCCTTCTCGAGAATCTCTTCCTGGGAGAGGTCGCTGGCGTCGTTGGGCGTGAGCGGTTCTGTCCCTTCGGGGAGAGAAACTCTCACGTCTGGTGTGATCCCTGTATTGCGGATAAAGTCGCCGTTTGGCGTAAGCCACTCGGCGACGCCGAGCAAGATAGATGATCCGTCGCTGAGTACGAACTCCGAGAGCACGGTGCCCGTGCCGAAGGTGGTCTCCCCGACGACGGGCGCGCGGTCGTTGTCCCGCAAGGCTCCGGCAAGTATCTCGGCGCTCGAGGCAGAACCTCCGTCAACCAGTACAGCGAGCGGCGCGTCAGTCGATTCCGGGTCGCCTTTGACCGTGATCTCCTCACGCTCGCCGGAAGCGTCCTTGCGGATGTAGACGATGCTCTCCGGCTCGAGGAAATATCCTGCCATCTCCACCGCCTGGTCGAGCCTGCCGCCGGGATTGTTCCTGAGATCGAGGATAAAGCGCGTGGCCCCTGCCGCCTTCGCCTCCTCGAAAGCGTGCTGCAGCTCCTGGGCACTGTTGTCGGAGAACGACGAGAGGAGCACGAGGGCGACGTTTGTGCCGGGGATCATGGTCCACGAAGCTACGGGCGAGTCTATCTCTGCGCGCTGGAGGTCGTACGTACGACTCTGGCCTTCATGGCGGACGGTCAACTCGACGCTGGTCCCCTCCGGTCCCTTGACCTTCTCCACGACCTCCGAGACTTCATCACCCCTGACGCTCTTCCCGTCTACGGCCAGGAGCACGTCGTCGGAACTGATACCAGCCTCCTCGGCCGGAGAGCCGTCTATCGGGGCGGCGACGACGACCTCACCATTCTTCTCCTCGAGTTGGACCCCGATCCCAACGTACGTTCCAGAGAGGCTCAGGTCATTCTGCTCGCGCTCCGCAGGAGTCAGAAAACGCGTGTGCCCCCCGTCCCCAAGCGTCTCGAGCATCCCTCTGATGGCCCCGTACGTCTCCTTCTTGGGGTCTATATCCTTCTGGTTTACGTAGTTGTTCCTGACGGTGTCGAGCGCCTCAGCGTAAAGTGCCAAGCTCTCCCGGTCCTTTTCGTCGAGCGTGGCAGGACTCTGCGAGCGTCCGACCATGTAGGCCCCGAGCGCGGTCGCGAGGAGCACCACGACCAAAGCGAGCACCCGCACCACCGCATTGCGCCGGTCACGTCTGGTCTTGGTATCCTTCCACACGGAGCAATTGTATCTCAGCA
>JAJNDJ010000230.1 GCA_021156345.1 Rubrobacteraceae bacterium
GAAAACCCGCTGTTTACAAGGATTTCGTGATCCAGATCACGTCTTGCGGAGGCGTCTCGGGAACCATTGTCAGAACCCTTTGCCGGAGACCGCTTGTAACATGGTAGTGGACCTCAAACCAGGGGTTATTGCGAACGGTTCTCGATAAGGCGTTTGTACGAAAGGATCACAGCGTATTCACGCCGGCTTCGAGGCGAGCACCTTCGCGTCCTCCGCTCGCATGGGGGATTCGCGATCGGCCTTTCGGGCCAGGTAGCCCAGCGCGTAGATCATTCCATCTACTGGTAGTGGGGCCACCGAAGTAAGCCGGCCGACGACATTCAGTGAGGAGATTGGGCCCACCTTCCTTTCGCCCTGCAGGATCTCATCTCCCGCCTGAGGCGGTTCCATCGGGCCGGGCTCAAGCTCGAAGCGGTAGAGTTTCTTGTTCGGGCTGCCACGGTAATGCATCCTCGCCACCGTCTCCTGGCCCGGGTAGCAACCCTTCCCGAAGCTGACGGCCCGCTCCAGAGAGTTCTCCGACTCGCCCGGAAAGTTTTCCGGTGTGATGTCAGCGCCGAAGCGGGGGACGCCGGCTTCGATGCGGGCGGTCTCGTAGGCGTCGGTCCCTGCGGTGGTCGCGCCGGTTTCGATCAGGTGCTCGCGGGCCGCGGCGAGGGCTACAGGAGGCCCGATCAGATCGTAGCCGCTGACGGGCACCGCGACGCCCACGACGAGAACCGACACGCCGCCGATCTCTGCCCGTGTTGTCTCGTGTTCGGCTAGGTCATGGTTTCCTAGTAGCCCTGCGGCCTGAGGTCCGTAGAGGCCAAGCATCTCCCAGTCGGAGAGCTCTTCCAGTCTCACGCGGGAGAATGGAGCGTAGCGGGCCAGGATCTCCTTCGCCGCCTCAGCGCCTTCCGGTTCCGTGTCGATGAGGGTTTCTTCGCCGGCTTTGATGACACGGAGGTCCGTCTGGATCCGGCCCTTCGGATCGAGGAGCATGGCGTAGATACCGCGGTCTCCGTGCCTCCTCACCTCGTTGGTCAGAACGGCGTTGAGCATCCCGATGGGATCCTTGCCCGTGAGACGCAGGAGCTTTCTATCCGAGCGGTCCACGATGGCGGCGCCTTCTCTCAGGGCCGCGTAGCCTTCGAGGTCGTTTGGGTCGGCGTTGTTTTGGGGATCTTTCACATACTTCATGAGTCTATTCTAAGGCACGAGAGGAGTCTGGATGGTGAAAGCGGTCGTTCTGGACGTTGACGGCACGTTGATGGATACGAATTACCTGCACACAGAAGCGTGGGCGCGGGCGTTCGACGAAGTGGGCCATCGGGTGCCGAGGGTCAGGCTCCACAAGGAGGTCGGTAAAGGAGCAGGGCTTTTGATCCGGGAGTTCGTCGAAGACGAGGAGACGGTAGAGAAGATCCAGAACCTCCACAGCGAGTTCTACGGGGAGCAGCAAGTGTACGGCCACCCGCTCCCGGGGGCGAAGGAGTTGATCTCCTCTCTCAAAGAACGCGGCTACGAGGTCTGGTTCGTCACCAGCGCCAAAGACGAAGAGTTAGAACATCACATGCAGGAGCTGGAAGCCGAGGAAAGCGTGGACGGCGTCGTCAACTCGAGTGCCGTCGAGAACCCGAAGCCGGCCCCCGACATCTTCGAGGAGACCTTGCGGCGAGCCGGGGCGACTGCGGACGAGACCGTGGCCGTCGGTGACGCGGTGTGGGACGTCGAGGCTGCCAGGGGTGCCGGCATACGCACCGTCGCCGTCCTCACCGGCGGCGCCTACCACGAGGAGGCGCTCGAAGAGGCCGGAGCGGTGGCTGTCTACGAAGACTGCGCCGCGCTCCTTGACTCCGACTTCCCTGAGTAGCGTCGGGTTCGCGTGAAAGACGGGGGGTTTTGTACTAGAGTGCCACACGCAAGCTGAAAGAGGGTCTGGGTTGAGGTCGTACCCGCAGGTTTGTCCTCCAACGATCAGGCTCGGGAAGAGAAAGGTGGGCGCAACGGGTATGGCCCAGGGAACGGTAAAGTGGTTTAGCGACGAGAAGGGCTACGGCTTCATCTCCCCCGACGACGGTAGCGAGGACCTTTTCGTCCACTACACGGGGATAGCGGGTAGCGGGTTCAAGACCCTCGAAGAAGGCGCCCTCGTGACCTTCGAGACATCTCAGGGAAAGAAAGGACTGCAGGCGGTAAACGTAACTCCTGCCTGAAAGCGCTGTGCGAGAGGCCTCCCGCACGGCATCAGGCTACGGGCATCGGGTTTACAGATGGGTGTCTGGGCGTTCGGCTGCCGCCTGGAGGTAGAACGACAGGACTGCCTGACGGGCTGCGATGACCAGCTTCCGATACCGGCTAGTCCTGTTCCTCCTGAAACCCATTTTCATAGGCGGCCCTGGCTTCCTCGTACACCCTGGGCAGTGGGAGCCCGGTCTCCCCGGCGAGTCTGACGGCGTCGGTGTACTCGGGGGCGACGACGAAGTCTTCACCGTCGAGGCTTCCCACCTTGATCCTGCACTTGCCGTAGGGAAGGTCCACCACGACGTGGCGGCGCCCTGCGACGGTGCGGCCGACCGCGTGGTGGCGCACGCCGAGGGTTCCAATTTCCCGCATTAGGAGCCTGGCGAGGCGCTCGCGGTCGCCGGAGAGGATCAGTGCGCAAGCCTTGTAAGCGCCGCGGCCACGCTTCATCACGATGGGTTCGAGCCAGGCGTCGAGGGCGCCGGCCGCGAGGAGACGATCCACCGCAGCCCCGAGAAGCTCACCTGGTGCGTCGTCGACGTTGGCCTCGAGTAACTCGACGTCACCCTCAGGCCCTTCGAGCTCCCCGACGACGGCGCGCAGCAGGTTGGGTGCGCCCCTCAGGTGCGCCCTTCCGGCCCCGTAGCCCGTGGCGTGGAGGGTCATGGGCGGGGCCGCGTCCGTGAACTTTCCGCCGGTGAAGGATCTCATGAGCGCGGCCCCCGTCGGGGTGGTCGTCTCGATGGGCTCATCGGTCCAGCGGACAGGCGAGCCCTCGAGGATCTCCAGCGTCGCCGGTCCAGGCACCGGGAGGAGACCGTGGGCG